>JBOGWZ010000128.1:0-4992 GCA_050694075.1 Actinomycetota bacterium
GACCAACCCCGTTCGTCGGGTCCGCCCAATCGAGTATCACGACGTAGCCTCGAACGACACCTCCACTCGATACTCGCCGCTGGGCAGCAGATACGAGAACGGCACGACAACCTCGCCTCCGGGGGCGAGCGTGGTGTCGATCTCGTCCGATCGGAGCCGGCCGACGAACCCATCGTCGCTGAAGATCTCTAGGATGATCCGACCGTGGACCTCGAGGCGGGTGCGGCGCGACAGGTTCCTTATGGTGCCGGTGGTTTCGATCTCTCCTTGACGCATCGACACCCCGCTCAGAACCTCCACCTCGGCACCGCCCACCGCGAAAAGAGAGGAGCTCGCCTCGACGATCCGCCGGTCGTTTGCATCGAAGACGTAGACGAGCACGTTGTCCCCGGCGCGTGACGCGAGGGGCGCAACGGGAAGGTCGTCGGCGCGAAGTACCACGCGTCGCACCGCGCGGACAATCTCAAAGCCCTGCACCGACGGAGGGGAAACCGCCACCGGGGAGGGAGCCTCGACGTCGCGTTCATGATCGCGATCGCGACCGCGGTCGACCCGGGCCCCCAGGACGCGGTCGCCCTTCTTCTCGTCGCGTGTCTCGTTGCGCTCCGGGGAGCGATCCGGCGACTCCGAGGGCGCGGCCGAAGGGGCGCGGCGCGCCTCCGGTTCGGATCCGGTGCACGCGGCGATGCCCAAAGACAACGCCACCAAGCAGGCCACCAGCCCACGGGAAGAGCGGCGCGCGCCCCCCACGAGGGCGATGCCCACGACCACGAGGCCGACCCCCAGGATCACGATGTCCTCCACGTCGGCGCCGGTGGCGGGGAGGCTCGCCGCGGCCCCGAGCACGGTTGCGGTAGGGACGCGCCGGGTGACCACGCGTCGTTCGACTCGCCGGAAGGGCGGGCTCTGGATGCCCTTCGTTTCTTCGGCCGCGAGGTAGCTGGTGCTCGACGCCACCTCGACCGGCGCGTCCGCGACCCGCGCCTCCACCGTGTTGAGGGCGAAGAGATCGCCCCGGCGCGCCGCGCGCCCCGTCCAGGGCAGCCTGACCGAATCCCCCGGCCCGATCGGGGCAAGCACCCAGACGATGTCCTCCCGCCCTCTGTGTTCCCCGATCTGCACGGCGTCGACGCCGTCGGCGAGATCGACCGCAAGCACGTCGATCTCGGCCGGCACGAGATCGACGATGACGACGTCGGCGAGCGTCTCTGTCCCGGGGTTCGAGACCACAACGCGGTAGTGGACGGTCGTCCCAACCTCGGCGAGCAGGGCCCGTGACGCGGTCTCGACCGCGATCTCGGGGGCCGGCGCGGGCGTTGGAGACGACGACGGAGATGGAGAGGGGGTCGGTGTTGGGGAAACCGACGGACTTGGGGAGGCCGACGGGCTTGGGGAGGCGGACTGAGTGGGGGAGGGAGTCGGACTCAGGGAAGGCGACGGGCTCTCACTCGGGGTCGCCGCGCGCTCGTCGCCTCTAGGCTTGCCCCACGCGGCGCCGGGCGCGCCGAGCACGAGGAGCAGCGCGGTGAGGAGGGCGGCGGCGCGGGGCACGAGGGACACGATCACCTCCGGGCTGGCGAGGCGCGGGGTAAGCCGCGCAGATTACTCGGGCGCTTCGCTCGCAGAGGCGGCCCCGCTCCGCTAGGCACGGACCGCACCCGGCGCCCCTAACGCTACGGGGCCCTGTGGCCAAAGTCAACTTGCGTGGCAAGAGTCCCTTATAGAGGGAAATGCGGGGGCGATATCCTCGCCTCCCGTGGACTTCGAGATCACCCACAGCTTCCCGGCGCCTCCGGGCGACGTGGCCGCCGTCCTGCTCGACCGTCGCTTTCAGGACTCGCTCGCCGAGGTCAGCACCGCGCTGTCGGCCCGCGAGGTCCTGAGCCAGGAGGAACGGGGCGACGGCACCGTGATCCGGCGGGTGCGCTGCGTGCTCGGGGTCGACCTCGGGGCCGCCAAGACCTTCATCGGCGACTCCGAGCCGGCGTGGGTGGAGGAGGCGCGGTGGAACCCGGGGGCGATGGCGTGGACATGGGAGATCGAGCCCGAGGTCGGGGGGCAGCTGCTCACCGCCTCCGGCACCGTGGAGCTGGACGGGGGCCCGGAAGAGACGGCGCGCACGGTGCTGGGGGACGTCCGGGTCAAGGTCCCCCTGTACGGGGGGCGGGTCGAAGGACTGATCGTCGAGCACCTGGAGGGGGCCTACGACGAGGAGGCACACCGGATCGAACAGTGGCTGCGGTCTCGCGCCGGGACCTGACTCCGGGCCGTCGCGAGATCCGGTTCCCGCGTAACCGCGCCGTAACACCGCCGAAATCCCAGGGAAATCCCCCCGACATAGCGTTCGAGTGCGGGCCTTCGATAGGGTCCGGACGACAGCCTTCTACCGGGGAGGATGAATGGCAGCCAGTCCATCCGACGTGCTCAAGCTGGGACAGCAGAACGGCGCCCAATTCGTGGATCTTCGCTTCTCCGACCTTCCGGGACTCCTGCAGCACTTCTCGCTCCCGTTCGACGAAGTGGCCGAGGAGGCGTTCGACGAGGGCATCGGCTTCGACGGTTCCTCTATCCGCGGCTTCCAGGAGATCCAGGAGTCGGACATGATCCTCGTGCCCGATCCGGACACCGCGATCATGGACCCGTTCAGCAAGTACCCCACTCTCGTTCTCAATTGCTTCGTAAAGGATCCGGTCACGGGCGAGTTCTATTCGCGCGACCCGCGCTATGTCGCGAGGAAGGCGCAGGACTACCTGATTGGGACGGGGATCGCCGACACCGCTTACTTCGGACCCGAGGCCGAGTTCTACATCTTCGACTCGATCCGTTTCGATCAGAACCAGCACTCCGCGTACCACTTCATCGACGCGGTCGAGGGCGTGTGGAACTCCGGCGCAGAGGAGGGCGGACACAACCTCGGATACAAACCGCGTTACAAGGAGGGCTACTTCCCCGTACCGCCGATGGATCACTACCAGGACCTGCGGTCCGAGATGGTGCTCACCCTGCGCGAGCTAGGGGTGCCGGTCGAGGTCCATCACCACGAGGTGGGCACCGCCGGGCAGGCCGAGATCGACATGGGATTCGCACCGCTGTTGTCGATGGCCGACCGGCTGATGCTCTACAAGTACGTCGTCAAGAACGTGGCGCGGCGTTACGGCAAGACGGTCACGTTCATGCCCAAGCCGATCTTTCAGGACAACGGCTCAGGGATGCACGTGCACCAGAGCCTGTGGAAGGACGGCGAGCCGCTGATGTTCGACGAGCTCGGCTACGCGCAACTGTCGGACGTGGCGCGCTGGTACATCGGAGGCCTGCTCGAGCATGCGCCCGCGTTGCTCGCGTTGTGCGCGCCGACAACGAACTCGTACAAGCGGCTGGTGCCCGGCTACGAGGCGCCCGTGAACCTCCTCTACTCCCAACGAAACCGTTCGGCGGCGGTTCGCATCCCCGTCTACTCGAAGTCGCCGAAGTCCAAGCGCATCGAGTTTCGCTGCCCGGACCCCTCCTGCAATCCCTACCTGGCGTTCCCGGCCATGCTCATGGCCGGCATCGACGGCATCAAGAACAAGACCGAGCCGCCCGATCCGCTGGACAAGGACCTCTACGAGCTGCCCCCCGAGGAGCTCGCCGAGGTTCCGCAGGTGCCGGGCACGCTCGAGGCCGTGCTGGACGCGCTCGAGGCCGATCACGACTTCCTGCTCGAGGGGGGCGTCTTCACCGAGGACGTGATCCACACCTGGATCGACTACAAGCGCGTGCACGAGGTGGACGAGCTGAGGCTGCGCCCGCATCCGTGGGAGTTCTATCTCTACTACGACATCTAAGCAGGGTCCCTCTGGGGAAAAGGCCCGGGGATCACCGGGCCTTTTCCCTCTAGACACGTTCCGGGTGGACGTGATGCAGTTGGTCACAGGCTCCCGCGCTGGGGGCGCCGGCCTCCATCCATACGCAAGGTTGGATGAACGTTGTGCATCACCGCTCGGCCCTGGGTCTTCACATTGCTCGTCGGCGGTACCGTGTGCTGGGCCGCCATTCCCCACCCGGCTGCCCCTCGCATCAGGCGCACTTCGGACGCGAGTGAGGCTCGGATCATCGTCGACGCGCGTCATGTCGGAGCCCGTGTCCCGGACACACTTTTCGGTGCGAATCATCGCTATGCTTACGACGGCTTCGGTATGTGGGACGCTGCGCCTTCTGCCCCTTACCCCCGATTCGATCGTCGCCTTCTGACTGCCGGTATCAGTGCGCTTCGCTTCCCCGGAGGCACTATCGCCAACACCTATCACTGGAAGAGAGCGATCGGACCCCCAGGGAACCGAACTCTCAATGTCCACGGACGCACCGGCGCGCGTTTGACCAACGAACTTGGACCCGACGAGTTCGGTAGGTTCGTCACAGAGAGGAACCTCGAGGGCATCGTCGTCGTCAACTTCGCAACGGGAGACGCCGAAGAAGCGGCTGATCTTGTGGAGTACATGAATGCTCCTCTCGGCACGAATCCGAACGGAGGCATCGCATGGGCGAACATGCGCGCCACCAACGGTCGCCCAGACCCGTACGCCATCCGCTATTGGGAAGTGGGCAATGAGATGTATATGGCTCACCAGTCCTACTGGATGGGAGACGGCTCCCGCTTGGACCGCGCGCGGAAGTACGCCTTCGGGGGATCGACCAGGTTCGTTGATCAGCCCGTAGGCAAGCCCTGGGATCACCGCCTCTCGGCCGCCAAGAGCAACGGTTCCACCGACCAGATGTTCCAGGTGCTGTACCCGCCCGTTCGGGCCGATGAGGGGGTCACCGTCACCGTCGACGGCGCTGAGTGGATGCAGGCCCTTGACCTACAGGAGATCGGCCCCGGACACCCCGCGTACGAGTTCGACTTCCATACCGGGACGATCAGATTCGGAGACGGGAGACACGGCGCCATACCGCCCAACGGAGCCATCGTGAAAGCCTCTTACATGTCGGGGCCTCACGACGGCTTCGTCGACT
>JBOGWZ010000129.1:0-4987 GCA_050694075.1 Actinomycetota bacterium
TCGCCGCGGTCGTGAACACCATCGGCATCGCCGCGATCTACCGGCTGTCCCCGAGAAACTTCGGCCCCCTGCAGGTCAACTGGGCGATCTTCGGGATCGTGTGCTTCATCGCAACGCTCGTGTTCCTCCGCGACTACCGCATCATCGCCCGCTACAAGTACATCTTTGGGTTCGTGGGCGTCGGCCTGCTTCTGCTGCCGGCCACACCGCTCGGTCAGGAGGTCAATGGGGCGCAGCTGTGGCTCGACCTCGGTGCCTTCAGCTTCCAGCCGGGAGAGCTGGCCAAGCTCTGTCTGGTGATCTTCTTCGCGTCCTACCTGGCGGAGCGCAAGGAGCTGCTCGCGATCGCGTCTCGGCGCGTGCTCGGCTTCCACGTGCCGGACATCAAGCACTTCGGCCCCCTGCTCGTGATGTGGGGGGTCTCGCTGGCGGTCATGTTCTGGGAGAAGGATCTCGGCTCGAGCCTTCTGTTCTTCTCGATCTTCATCGTGATGCTCTACATCGGAACGGCCCGGCTCGTGTACGTGGCGCTCGGCGGGGTGCTGTTCGGAGTCGGCGCGTTCATCGGATACCAGATCTTCGGGCACGTGCAGGACCGCATCGAGGTGTGGTTCAACGCTCTCGATAGGGGCCTGATCCGCGACGAGGGGTTCCAGCTCGCGCAATCCTGGTTCGCGTTTGCAACCGGGGGACTTTTCGGAACCGGGCTCGGTAGGGGGCGCCCGGACCTCATCCCGGCCGCGGAGACCGATTTCATCTTTTCGGTCATCGGCGAGGAGCTGGGATTGCTGGGAACGGCCGCGGTGCTCCTGTGCTTCGTCGTTCTGGTCGGACGCGGTCTCAAGATCGCGCTCGACGCGCGCAACGATTTCGCACAGCTCCTTGCCGCAGGACTGATCGCCATCCTTGCGATCCAAACCATCGTGATCATCGCCGGGGTAACCCGACTGCTACCGCTGACCGGAATCACTCTGCCGTTCTTGTCCTACGGGGGCTCGAGCCTCATCTCGAACTTCATCTTGATCGCGCTGCTCCTGCGTATTTCGAATCAGACCGCGAGCGAGCCGGAGGCGGCGCACACGGGTGAGATCCTGGTCGGAGGGCGCCGGTGAACGCGCAGATCAGAAAGGTCGGCCTGACGCTGCTGGTCGGTTTCCTCGCCGTCTTCCTGCAGCTCAATTACGTGCAGATCTTCGCCGCCGAGGAGATCGCTTCGCACAACGCCAACATTCGCGCACTGCTGCGCGAGTACTCGATCCGGCGCGGACGCATCGTCACGCTCGATGGTGTCGAGGTGGCGGTAAGCAAGAAAACCGGTGGGAGGCTCAAGTTTCAGCGTCTTTATCCCGGCGGTGAGCTCTACGGGCACATCACCGGCTTCTACTCATTCGTCTACGGCGAGTCGCGCATCGAATCCTCCTACAACGACCAGCTCCTCGGGGAGAGCGGGGTCATCTCGATGCAGGACATCGAGGACCGCTTCCTCGGATCGGGCGAGCGGGGCGACGACGTCAGGCTGACGATCGACTCGCAGCTTCAGGAGATCGCGCGCGCCGAGCTCGGCTCCCAGGAGGGCGCGGTCGTCGCGATGGATCCCACCACCGGCGAGGTGCGCGCCATGTACGCCACTCCCTCCTACGACCCAACGGGCCTGGCGGTCCACGACGCAGGCGAGATACGGGCGTACTGGCGCTCGCTGAACCCGACCTCCCCAACGAGCCCGGTCGTAAGCAAGGAGACGTCGATCGGGTATCCCGCAGGTTCCACGTTCAAGGTCATCACGGCCGCCGCCGCGCTCGAGTCGGGGGAGTACACGCCGAACTCCACGTTCCCCGACCCTCAGGCCCTGCTGCCGTGCAGTGAGTCGAGCCCGCCCTGTCTTCCCCAGACGAACCAGTCACTGACGAACTTCACGAGAACCGCTTGCACCGGTGCGGGGAACATCGATCTGTTCACGGCCCTGGAGATCTCGTGCGACACGACGTTCGCGATCCTGGGTCTCCGCTTGCACCGTGAGGTCTTCGACATGTCCGAGGCCCTGGGCTTCAACGACGCACTACCCTTCGACGTCGGCACGGAAGCGAGCGGGTTCCCGTTCGTCGAGGACGACAACCAGCCATTCCGCGCCTACCAGGCGATCGGCCAGGGCGATGTCATCGCGACGCCACTCCAGATGGCCGTCGTCGCGGCCACGGTCGCCAACGGCGGCGACGTTCCTCGGCCACAGCTCGTGCGCGAGATCATCGACGCGTCGGGAGGAGTCGTGCGGCGCTCATCCCCGGAAACGCTGCGAAGCGCGATGTCGTCGAGGACGGCCGATCAGCTCACCGACATGATGGTCGCGGTCGTGGAGAGTGGGACCGGGACCGCGGCGCAGATCCCCGGCGTCGCGGTCGCCGGCAAGACCGGAACCGCGCAGACCGGAACCCAAGGGGCCGCTCCCCACGCGTGGTTCATCACGTTCGCCCCGGCGAACAACCCGAAGCTCGCGGTGGCGGTCATCGTGGAAAACGGGGGGACGTTCGGTTCCGAGGCAACCGGAGGCGCGGTGGCTGCTCCGATCGCCAGGGCCATCCTCGAGGCCGACCGCCGGATCCGATCATGGTAGAGGCCCGACAGCTCGCCGGCCGCTACCGGGTGGAGGAGAGGCTCGCCACCGGCGGGATGGGAGCCGTCCACGCGGCGACCGACGAGCGCCTGGGCCGGCGGGTCGCGATCAAGCTGCTCAAGGAGGAGCTCGCCGACAACCCGACGTTCGTGGAGCGGTTCCGGCGAGAGGCGCGCGCCGTCGCCGCGCTATCACATCCGAACATCGCCAACGTGTTCGACTACGGAGAGGACGAAGGGACTCACTTCATCGTCATGGAGCTCGTCTCGGGTCGGGACCTCGCTCGACTCATCCGCGAGGAGGGAGCGATCGAACCCGATCGCGTTGCGTCTATCTGCGCGCACGTCTGCGACGCGTTGGCGCACGCGCACGCGGCAGGGGTTGTCCACCGGGACATAAAGCCGGCGAACATCATCGTCGGCGACGACGATCGCGTGAAGGTGACTGATTTCGGGATCGCACGCGCGGTCCACGACGTCACGCTGACGGCCACCGGCTCGGTGTTGGGGACGGTCCACTACATCTCCCCGGAGCAGGCCTCCGGCGACAAGATCGGGCCCCAGGCCGACCTCTACTCGCTCGGCATCGTCCTCTACGAGATGCTGACCGGCTCTCTCCCGTTCACCGGCGACTCCCCGGTTGCGGTCGCCATGCGTCATGTGTCGGACGAGGTCCCATCACCAAGGGAACTGAACCCGGACGTACCGAGCGAGCTCGACGAGGCGGTGCGGCGCGCCACCCACAAGGATCCGGCCCGCCGGTTCGCGTCGGCCGCGGAGATGGGGCAGGCGCTGCGCGCGGTGGCGCAGCCCGACACCGCGCCGCTCGGAGCGGGGGTGGGAGGGACCGCGGTGCTGACGGCCGACGAGATCACCGCGGAGACGGAGCGGCGCCCCTTCCCCCTGCCGGAGCGCGTCGATCCCTACCGGCTCGGGAGGATCGTGCTCCTCATCTTTGCCGTGCTCACGGCGGTCGCGATCGCCTTTCTGATCGCCCGCCTTGCCTCGGACGACGAGCCGCGCGAACGCGCCAGGGCGCCGGCCGCCGAGCCGCCCGCGGAGGAGTCGCCGTCGCCCACCGCCTCAGGGTTGGTCCTGTGCCGCGCCTGCATGGGGGACAACTACAAGGAGGTCGAGAGAGTCCTAAAGGAGAGCGGCTTCGAGGTGACCGTGGTCAAGCAGTTCTCGGAGGACTTCGAAAAGGACGAGGTCATAACCACCGACCCCGAGCCGGGCTCCACCGTGGTGCCCGGGCAGACCATTACCCTCTTCGTGAGCGAGGGTGAGGAAAAGGACGAAGAAGGGGACGACGGGCCTCCCGGCCGCCCCGAGGGTAAGGGCCCCCCGAAGGACAAGGGCAAGGAAGAAGACGATTGAGCTCTCCTGAGCAGACATACGGGGACCGCTACGCGGTCATAGAGCGCGTCGGCAGCGGCGGGATGGCCGAGGTCTATCGCGCGCGCGACGAACTGCTGGGCCGCGAGGTCGCCGTCAAGGTCCTCAGCGAGCGGTTCGCGAGCGATCGCTCGTTCGTGGAGCGATTCCGCAGGGAGGCGCAGTCCGCGGCCTCGCTGTCCCACCCGAACATCGTGTCGCTCTACGACTACGGCGCCGACAACGGCACCTATTTCATCGTCATGGAGTACATCGACGGTAGGCCACTCTCCGACGTGATCGAAGAAGAGGGGCCGCTGCTTCCCGAGCGAGCCGCCGAGATCGCGGCCGACGTCGCCAAGGCATTGGCGCGCGCACACGACGCCGGCCTCGTGCACCGCGACGTCAAGCCTTCCAACATCATGATCACGACCTCGGGCCAGACAAAGGTCACGGACTTCGGTATCGCGAGGGCCCTCACGCGCGGCGATCAAACCGTCACTCAGACCGGGATGGTGATGGGGACCGCCGCGTATCTCTCGCCGGAGCAGGCCCAGGGCAACCCCGTCGACGCGCGCTCGGACATCTACTCGCTCGGGTGTGTGCTCTCCCAGATGCTGACGGGGAGCCCTCCTTTCACGGGCGACACGCCGTTGTCGATCGCGTACAAGCACGTGCGCGAGAACCCCACCCCACCGTCGGCCGTCAATTCCGACGTCCCCCGCGACCTCGACGCGATCGTCTTCAAGGCGATGGCGAAGAATCCCGACAACCGATACCAGAGCTCCTCGGAGCTCGCCGGGGATCTCGACCGCTTCCTGGCCGGGCAGACGGTTCACGCCACCCCCATCCTGTCCGACGAGACCGCGGTCGCCCCCACGGTGTCCGAGACGCGGGTGCTCGAGGGGACGGCCGCCTATCCCGAATACGAGGAGCGCCGACGCGGGCCCGGGTGGTACGTCGCGCTGGCGCTTGTGATCCTGGCGCTTCTCGGTCTGCTCGCGTG
>JBOGWZ010000130.1:0-4962 GCA_050694075.1 Actinomycetota bacterium
AACCTTTAACCCCCAGGGTTCGCTCCGAGCGATGCCGGTCACTCGTCGCGGCAGGAGGGGCGCGACCTAGCGCAACGGCGCGAGGTCCAGGGACTCGTTTGCGTCTGAGAACGTGAGCCCCGGTTGGGGCCCACCGGCGAGGACGTAGATCACCGTCCCCACCGCGACGACACCGAGACCGTGCCGCGCCGTGGGCATGGGAGGAAGAGATCGCCACCTGCCGCTCTGGACGTCGAACGCCTCCACTTCGTCGAAGGTCCCCTCGTTCGCCTCTCCGCCCGCGGCGACGATGAAGCCGTTGGTGGTCGCCGCGGCCGCGAGGCCGCCGCGAGCGGTCGGCACGTTCGGCAGGGACCTCCAGCGTCTGCGAATGGGATTGAAGCGCTCGGCTACATCGAGGTTGGTGGAGATGCCGGACGTGCGGCCCGCGACCGCGAAGACGCGCCCGCGGTAACCCGCCACTCCGAGGTGCTCGCGCGCCGTCGGCATGCCCCTCCGCGTCCCCCATGTGTTCGTGTCCGGGTCGTAGACGAATGTCGTCGTGGCGAGTCCGCCGGGGCCCACGCCTCCGGCGACGAACAACTTGCCACGAGCGCGCGCCGCTCCCCCCGCGGCCCGCGCCGCCGGCATCTGAGGAAGCTCCTGCCACTCGTCGCCCCTCAGCACGAAGCCTCTGGCGGTGGCGTTGGAGAGACCGGGCCCCAGATAGCCACCGACGACGTACAGCTCGCCTTTGACGGAGGCGGCCATCGCGTGGTTGACGGCCACCGGCAGGGACGGACCGTTGCTCCACGAATCGCCGGCGGTGTCGTAGATCTCGACGGTGGAAACCGTGCCGGCCTCCGCGAAGCCGCCGATCACGTAGATATCGGAGGCCACCGCGGCCGCGGCGACCTCGGTGCGCGGGGTGGGGACCGGAGCGAGCCGTCGCCATTCGGGCTGCTGTCGTGTCGCCACCGGGCGGGGTTCGCGCCGAGGCGGATCCATGGCAACGTCGGCCGAGCTGCACGATGCCCCCACCAGCGCGGGCGCAACGAGGAGAGTCACAACGATCCGTCCGAGCGCCATTGTCAGCAGTCTTGCAGCTTTCCGGATCTTGTTCGGATACCGAAGCTCAGACGCAACAAAGGGATCCTCGCCAGATGCCGCGGGATAATAGATCTGATCCGACCGAGACAAGAGGTGAGCCATGGTGTACCGCACGCTCGGCACGACAGGCCTCAAGGTGAGCGTCCACTGCCTCGGGGCGATGATGTTCGGCATGTGGGGGAACACCGACGAGAACGAGTGCGAATCGATGGTCCACCGCGCCCTCGACGCCGGCATCAACTTCATCGACACCGCCGACGTCTACTCGCAAGGGCAGTCCGAGGAGATCGTCGGCAAGGCCCTAAAGGGGAAGCGGGACGAGGTCGTGCTGGCCACGAAGGTGCACGGCAAGATGGGGGAGGGCCTCAACCGCAGCGGAAACTCCCGGTACTGGATCATGAAGGAGGTCGAGAACAGCCTTCGCCGGCTAGACACCGATCACATCGACCTTTACCAGCTTCATCGCCCCGATCCATCCACGCACCTGGAGGAAACGCTGGGCGCGCTCACGGACCTCATGCGCGCGGGCAAGGTCCGCTACATCGGTTCGTCAACCTTTCCCGCGTGGCAGATCGTCGAGGGGCAATGGGCCGCGCAGAAGCGCAACCTCGAACGCTTCGTGTGCGAGCAGCCTCCCTATTCGATCCTCGTGCGCGGCATCGAGCGGGACGTGCTGCCAGTAACCAGACGCTATGGGATGGGAGTAATCGTATGGAGCCCGCTGGCGGGCGGATGGCTGACCGGCAAGTACCGGCGAGATCGAGACATCCCAGAGGGGTCGCGGGCCGACCGCATGGCGAAGGCATGGGGAGAGGACAGTCCCATCGCGCGTCGCTTCGACCTGTCGCGGCCCGCGAACCAGCGGAAGCTCGACATCGTCGAGGAGCTGTCGAGGGTTGCCGAGAAGGCCGGCATCCCGCTGACACACCTCGCGCACGCGTTTGTGCTTTCGCACCCCGCGGTGACGTCCGCGATCATCGGACCGAAGACCCCCGATCAGCTCGAGGATGCGCTCGCGTCGGCGGAGGTCAAGCTGGACGAAGAGATCCTCGACGCGATCGACGAGATCTGCCCGCCGGGCGTCGTCGTCGAGGAGGCCGATCGAGGCTGGCACGAGCCATGGCTGGAACCGGAGGCGCGCCGCATCTAGGTGGCGACCAGTCGGATCGAAAGGAGACCCGGGTGGCGACCCATGACGTGACGTTCGAGCTCCCGAAGGGGTACGTCGGATACGCGGATGTGCTGATCAAGGTGCGCGAGGACGGTGATCTTCTCGGGACGCTCAAGATCTCCCAGGGCGCGGTGGTGTGGCGGCCGGGGAACGCCAAGCTGGGTTACAGGATGGGGTGGGAGCGCTTCGACGCGGCCATGCGCGGAGGCACGAGGGGGCATTACTAACTTTGAATGGCGGTTCAAACTAGCTGCTAGGATCGTTCCCGGCCGAACGCGGAGAAGTAACTGCATATGCCCGAGACGCCCCCCATCGCCCCCGATCTCCTGAGGCTCTGCCTCGGTAACTTCCCCGAGGACGCCCACACGCTTCCGGGGGAGGCGTTCACGTCCGAGGACGTCTTCGCCTGGGAGATGGAGCGTTTTTACGCGGAGTCGTGGGTGTGCGTGGGGCGATCGGATCGGCTGGCGCGGCCCGGCGACCAGATGGGGCTCCGGATCGGCTCCGAGGGCGTGCTCCTGGTGCGCGGCGAGGACGGGGAGCTTCGCGGGTTCCTCAACGTGTGCCGCCATCGCGGTCACGAGCTGCTCGATTGCGACGGGAACCCGGTCAACCGCGCGGTCGTGCGGTGCCCCTATCACCGCTGGACCTACGCACTCGACGGGACCTTCAAGGGGGGGCCGGGACTTGTCTCGCAGCCGGGCTTCGACCGTCACGACCCCTCGCACAACCTCGTCGAAGCTCGCGCGCAGGAGTGGCGGGGCTGGGTCTCCGTCAACGTCTCCGGTGACGCTCCCGATCTCTCTAGGCACGTGGGCGAGCTCGACGCCTTGATCGAGGACTACGAGCCCGAGCGGACGTTCCTCGCTGCCGACCACACCTACGACGTGGACGCGAACTGGAAGGTGATCGCGGAGAACTACCACGAGTGCTACCACTGCAGCGAGATCCACCCGGAGCTGTGTCGCGTGAGCTCGCCCGGCAGCGGAGAGGATTACGAGCCGTCTGGGATGGTCATCGGCGGCTCGATGACGCTGAACGACGGCGCGGAGACGATGTCACTCGACGGCAAGAGCGCGGGCGCCCCGTTCCGCAGACTGAGCGGCGTGCGACTGCGCGAGGTCTATTACCTGCAGGTGTGGCCGAACCTACTCCTGAGCATCCATCCCGACTACATCATGACGCACACCCTGGAGCCGATTTCTGCGTCGCGAACCCGCGTCGTGTGCTCGTGGTTGTTCCCTCCCGAGCTCCGCGAGCGCGCGGGCTTCGATCCGAGTTACGCGACCGAGTTCTGGGACATCACCAATCGCCAGGACTGGGCGGCCTGTGAGGGCGTGCAACGAGGCGTAAGGAACCGCGGCTACCGGCAGGGCCCTCTCTCGGATCAGGAACGAGTGGTCCATCAGGCGATAACGCTCGTGGCGCGCGGCTACCTCGAGGGGGGCCCTCCCGCTCCCGCCGCCGCTCGCCGCCGCGCCGCCGCGTCCTAAGGATTCGCCCTTTTGTCTTCACATCCCGGTGTTTTTTGCTTCGGCGGGAGCGCGCGCCGCGCGCGATAGCAGGCCGGAAGCGGCCACTCCGAGGGTCGACACGAGGAGCACACTGAACGACGCACGCAGTCCCAGGTGGTCGGCGATCCAGCCCATGACCGGAGGCCCCACCACGAACCCGGCGTAGCCGACCGTCGTGATGGCGCCGACCGCGAGCCCGGCGTTCACCCCGGACCCCTCGCTCATCCCGAACGCCGCGGGCGCGGCCGCCGACAGGCAGAACCCGAGACCCAGGAACGCGACGCCCGCAACCCACGGGTTCTCCGCCAGCACCGCGATGAGCCCGAACGCGAGCGATCCGATCCCCGACAGGACGACCGTGCGCCGGTACCCGAGTTCGAATAGGAGCTGCGCGGCGAAGCTGCGGCCGAGCGTCAGGGCCAGCGAGAACGCGGCGAATCCGGCCGCGCCTCCCAACACCGACGAGCCGAGTGTCTCTCGAAGAAAGAGGACGGACCACACGTCCATCGACCCTTCGATGAAGAATGCGAACAGCACGACGAGGGCCGGAGCAAGCAGGGAAGGTCGCGCCGCGAAAACAGCAAGTGACACGCGGCCTGCCGGACGCGGCTCACCCGGCGCGGCCAGTGGACGCGACCTCCATGCAGCCAGGGCAGCCACGCCCTGAGCCACGGCCGCGGCCACGAGGGCGGCGCGGAACGAGGCCCCGAGCGTCAGAGCGACGCCCGTTAGCAGCGAACCGACGAAGCCACCGGCCCCGTAGGCCGCGTGCAGCCACTGGAGCACGGACGATCCCGCGCGCTGTTCGATCTCGTTCCCGGCCGCATTGACGAAGACATCGATGAGACCGGTGCCCGCTCCCATCACGACGAACGGGACCACCAGGAGCTCGGTCGGCAGGAGTGCGATCGAGGCGCTTCCGGAGGCGTGCACGATGAGCGCGCCGGCGACCGTCGCGTTGCGGGGGAGGGGCTCGAGGCGCGGGGCCAGGAACGTCATCAACAGGATCGACACCACCGACATGGCCGTGAACCCGAGGCTCACCCGGCTGAAGGAGAGGCCGTGGGCGGCCAGGAAGTCGGCGAAGACCACGACGAAGGCGCCCCAGAAGGCCCCGTAGCTCGCGTACCCGGAGACCAGCACGCCCATGCCGGCTCGGCTGCGTGATCGTTCAGTCACCATCGTCCC
>JBOGWZ010000131.1:0-4945 GCA_050694075.1 Actinomycetota bacterium
GTGAGGTCGAACCGCAGTCGGCGTTGATCCGAGCGCCGTCGGGGGTGGCATTGATGGCGACGACCTCGGCCCCCGCGCGACGGAACACCTCCGGAGCTACGTCGTACGCTGCGCCGTGCGCGCAGTCAAGCACGACCTTGGTGCCTTGGAGAGAATCCTCGAGAGTGGACAGCAAATGCTCCGTGTATCGAGCATTGGCGTCATCGAGTAGCTCGGCCGTGCCGACCACGGCCCCCGAAGGAAGATCCGCGGGCTCCGCGGCCATCGTGAGTTCGATCTCGTCCTCGACATCGTTCTCGATCTTCATGCCGAGCCCGGAGAAGAACTTGATGCCGTTGTCGGCCCCGGGGTTGTGCGACGCCGAGATCACCCCTCCCGCCCTCGCCCGCTCGTCCACGGTGAGGAACGCCACACCCGGCGTCGGGATTATCCCGGCGATCCTCACTCGCGCACCGGCCGAACATAGGCCGGCGACGAGCGCTCCCTCGAGCATGGGACCCGAGACGCGCGTGTCCCGGCCGATCACGACCTCGCCGCCCCCTGGAGCCAGCACACGTC
This sequence comes from Actinomycetota bacterium, assembly GCA_050694075.1. Taxonomy (GTDB): domain Bacteria; phylum Actinomycetota; class CADDZG01; order CADDZG01; family WHSQ01; genus JBOGWZ01. The sequence continues at coordinate 559 of JBOGWZ010000131.1, forward strand.
CGGCCGCCCGTCCCAGCGACAGTGCAAGGTGGGGCGTAAGCTCGCTGCCAGCAACACCCCTCACTCCGTCGGTTCCGAACAACTTCGGCATGCGGGGAATCATCCCAGACACCTATGCCGAAGTCGTCGTCCCGCGGTAGAAGAGGAGTTATGGCTGAACTCCAGCAGGTAGCGGTCGACACCCTGCCGACGGAGCGGTTCCAGGAGGTATTGACACCCGAGCGCTACGAGCTCTTCCTGCAGGCCGCCGAGCGAGCGCGGGCGATCCTCGCCGGCCGGGTGGTGTGGAACGTCAATTCCACCGCTCGCGGAGGAGGCGTCGCAGAGATGCTGCAATCGCTGCTGGCCTACGCGCGGGGAGCGGGCGTCGATGCCCGCTGGGCGGTCATCCAAGGCAACCCGGACTTCTTCCGGATCACCAAACGGATACACAACCACCTCCACGGTGCGGCGGGGGACGCGGGTGAACTAGCCGAGCCGGAAAGACGCATCTACGAGGCCGTCGCGCATTCGAACACGGCGGCGTTGCTCGAAGTCGTGCGGCCGGACGACATCGTGATCATCCACGATCCCCAGCCCGGGGGGCTCGTGCCGGAGTTAAAGAGAACGGGCGCGACGATCATCTGGCGCTGCCACGTCGGATTGGACTTCCCCAACGAGCTGGCGCGCTCCGCATGGAATTTCCTGATCCCATACGTGTCGGAAGCACACGCGTACGTCTTCTCTCGAAAAGCGTTCGCGTGGGAGGGGCTCGATCCCGCTCGGATCACGATCATCCCCCCCTCGATCGACGCGTTCGCCCCCAAGAACCAGGACCTCGAAACCGGGGCCGTGGAGGCGATCCTCTGCACGACCGGCTTGCTCCAAGGGGACTGCGATCACCCTGCGCGCTTTGTGCGGTGGGACGGGCGCGAGCAGATCGTCGATCGGCCCACCGAGCTGTACGACGGCGGGCCTCCTCCCCCAAAGGATGCGCGCCTCGTAGTTCAGGTATCGCGCTGGGACCGGCTAAAGGATCCCGTGGGCGTGATCGAGGGCTTCGCGCGTCACATCGCAGCGAGCACCGACGCGCACCTGGTTGCGGCGGGACCGTCCGTTGCCGCCGTTGCCGACGATCCGGAGGGCAAAGAGGTGCTGGAGGAAGCACTGGAGGCATGGCGTGGACTGCCCGACGACGTGAGGCCGCGGGTGCACCTCGCATGCCTGCCTATGGACGACACCGACGAGAACGCAGCGATCGTCAATGCCCTTCAGCGATACGCAACCGTCGTCGTCCAGAAGAGCATCGCGGAGGGGTTCGGTCTCACCGTTGCCGAGGCGATGTGGAAGGCGCGGCCCGTGGTCGCCAGCCGTATCGGGGGGATCCAGGATCAGATGATCGACCGAGAGACCGGGCTGCTGATAGACGATCCCACCGACCTCGGAAAGTTCGGAGAGGCCGTCCTCGAACTTCTCAACGATGAAGCGTTCGCGGAGCGACTCGGACGGGCCGCGCAGGAGCGAGTGCGCGACGAATTCCTGGGGGCGCGACATCTGATGCAGTACGTCGAGCTGATCGGGGGACTCATCCGCTGAGAAGAGCGCGGGCGGCGCGCACGTCGTCCCAGGTGTCGCAATCGAGCGCCGCCGCGGCCGCCGGCACGCGCGTGAGGCTAAGAGCCCCTACGACGTCGCCGACCGAGGCTCCGGGATGCTGCGGCAGCGCATCGAGCCGTCCGAGGAGAGGACCGGTCCGATAGGCGCCGGCAAGCGGCTGATCCCTCCCAACGGCGTCGGTGAGGACCGCCCCCTCGACGCTCTCCAACGCCGCCAGGAGGCGGTCGACCACGGCCTCGTCGACGAAGGGCATGTCCACCGCCAGCACGACGACGACGTCCGCCGAGACGTGCGCGAGACCCGCGGCGAGCGCGGGCACCGGCCCCCCGCCGGGCGGTTCCTCTCGGGTCCACAGGACGCCGTCGGGGGCCGGTCGGCGAGGCCCGACGACGACGACGCGATCCGCCCCGGCGACGGCCTCGAGCGCCCGGTCGAGGAGACGGGCCTCCCCGAGCATCACCTCGGCCTTGTCGATCCCTCCCATGCGACGCGCGGCGCCGCCGGCGAGGATCACCGCGTCGAACTCCACGTCCGCATAATCGCGTCATGAGAGCGTGGGAGGTGAACCGCCCGGGTCTGATCGGTGTGGAGCTGGTGGAGAGGCCGGCCCCCGAACCAGCCCCCGGGGAGGTCCGGGTGCGCGTCTCCACCTGTGGCGTTTGTCGCACCGACCTGCACATCGCGGAGGGAGACCTTCCTCCCGTCAGAGAACGGGTCGTCCTCGGACACGAGATCGTCGGGGTTGTCGACGCGAACGGGCCTGGGGCCTCGCGCTTCGAGCTCGGGGATCGGATCGGGATCGCGTGGCTGCGGATGACGTGCGGACGCTGTCGGTTCTGTCTCGGGGGCGACGAGAATCTCTGCGTCGAACCACGATTCACCGGATACACCGACGACGGCGGATACGCCGACTTCGCGGTGGTCCCCGAGGACTACGCGTACTCACTCCCGGCTGCCTTCGACGACGAGCACGCCGCCCCTCTGCTGTGCGCGGGGATCATCGGGTTCCGCGCGCTCAGGCGAAGCGCCCTGCCCGAGGGGGGCCGGCTCGGGATCTACGGGTTCGGCGGCTCCGCCCACCTTGCGTCTCAGGTCGCGATCGCGGAGGGAGCCCGCGTCCACGTGATTACGCGCTCAGAGAAGGCGCGCGCCCTGGCGCTCGGACTCGGCGCGACTTCTGCGAGAGAGCTCTCCGACGGTCCGCCCGAGCGGCTCGATTCCGCGATCCTGTTCGCTCCCTCGGGTGAGCTCGTCCCCACAGCACTGCAGGCGCTGGATCGCGGCGGGACACTCGCGATCGCCGGGATACATCTCACGCCGATTCCTCCACTCGTGCACGATCGCCATCTCTCCATGGAGCGAACCATCACGAGCGTGAACGCGAACACGCGTCGCGACGGCGAGGAGTTCCTCGAGATCGCAACGCGCATCGGGATCGAGGTCACCACCACTCCCTTCGGGCTCGATGAGGCGGACCGGGCCTTGCGTGCGCTGGCACACGGACGAGTGGAGGGGGCTGCGGTCCTGCACGCTATCTTGTCCTCGGCGTGAACCACGAACGAAGCACTTTTCTCGCGGCTTGCCGCCGCGAACCGGTCAATTACGTCCCCATCTGGTTCATGCGTCAGGCCGGACGATGCCTTCCGGAGTACCGTGAGCTCCGCGAGCAACACAGCCTGCTGGAGATCTGCCGCACGCCCGAGCTCGCGGCGGAGGCGACGCTGCAGCCCGTGCGCAGGTTGGGGGTGGACGCCGCGATCTTGTTCAGCGACATCATGGTGCCGCTGCAAGCGGTCGGCGTGGACCTCGACATCGTAGAGGGCGTCGGGCCGGTGATAGCCGAACCCATACGCCCCGGCTCGGACGCGCGTCTCCGTCCTCTCGATCCACATTCCGACGTCCCCTTCGTCCTCGAAGCGATCTCGTCGCTGGTCGAAGTCCTCGACGTTCCTCTGATCGGGTTCTCCGGGGCGCCGTACACCCTTGCCTGCTATCTCGTCGAGGGAGGCCCGTCGCGCGACCGCTCCAAAGCGAGGACGCTCATGCACGCCGAACCCGACGCCTGGCGCGCGCTCATGCACGAGCTCACCCAGATCGTCACGGCATACCTGCGCGCTCAGCTCGACGCGGGGGCCGCGGCCGTGCAGCTTTTCGACTCGTGGGCCGGCGACCTCCCGGCGGATGACTACCGCCTGCGCGTTGCCCCCCACACCGAGCGCATCCTGGCCGGGACCCAGGGGGACGCGCCGCGCATCGTCTTCGGCGTCGGCACGGGAGAGCTCTTGCCGCTCATGGCGTCACATGGCGCCGAGGTCGTCGGCGTGGACTGGCGAGTGCCACTCGATGAGGCGCGAGAGCGGGTGGGAGATCGTGTGGCTCTTCAGGGCAATCTCGACCCCGCCCTCTGCCTCGCGCCGTGGACGGTGTTGCGCGACCGCGCCCTCGACGTCCTCGAGCGCGGCGGCGGGAAAGGCCACGTATTCAATCTCGGTCACGGCGTCCATCCCGACACCGATCCCGACGCGCTGAAACGTCTAGTCGAGCTCGTGCACGCGTGGGAACCGCCCCGATGAAGCATGGCGTCCTCGTGATGGCTTACGGAACCCCCGCCTCCCTCGACAACGTCGAGGCCTACTACACCGACATCCGACGCGGAAGGGCGGCCCCTCCCGACCTGCTGGAGGACCTGCGCGCGCGCTACCGGGCCATAGGTGGACGCTCGCCTCTGCTGGAGATCACACAGGCGCAGTCGAACGGGATCTCACAGCGCTTGGGGATCCCCGCCTACGTC
>JBOGWZ010000132.1:0-4937 GCA_050694075.1 Actinomycetota bacterium
GTAGACGACAACCAGGTCATCGATTGGTCCGTCGAGGCGCGTGGCGCCCCAGTCGTCACCTTGACGAACGAGGACCCGGGAGCGGCCCATCTCATCCGAGTGGTTATCGGCCTGATCGCGCTGCTGACCCCGGGGGCGGTCGCCGTGCGCACGCTCCTTCCGCGGGCGAGCTTCGCGGAGAGCCTGGGCTTGGCGCCCACGCTGGCGGTCGCCTTGTTGTCGGTGTCGGGGCTGATCGTGCTCGCCGTGGCCCGGTCCCCCCTGTCCGCCACTCTCTCGTGGGTATCCGTCGGCGTCGCGCTGGCCGCTGCCGTAGCTCTCGGCCTCGGCGGACGTCGTGCGCCGCAGGAGAGAACATAGTCACGTGAGCGTCGTTTCCGCCCGGCTCGACCGCCTTCCGGCGGCTGTGTCCGGCGCCGCCTCGAGGACCCTGTGGCTGGCGGTCATAGCCGCCGTGGCGGGTGGGGTCGCGGCCTGGGCCGCAGGTGCGGCGACCGGCTCGCTGGTTACCGGTGTCCTGGCCTTGTGGCTCTTCGCGGCCGCGGCGGCGACGATCGCCTTAGTGCTGCCGTTTCCCTACGCGCTCGTGTCGCCCCTTTACATCGGGCTCGTCGCCTGGCTTGTCGACATGCTCCCGCTGGTGATGTTGGTGGGATGGACCGCGGTGGTCGGACGGTGGGCATACGGGTTGTGGCGAGACAGACGCTTGCCGCGCGGCGGCAGATGGCTGTGGCTTCCGGTCTTCCTGGTCGCCTGGACCGCAACGGGCGTGTTGGTGATCACGGGCGCCGATCTCAAGCACTTCCTATTGCTCTTCGGCATCCAGGTGCTCTCGAGCGGGGTGCTCCTGGCGGTGGTGGACGCGCTGAGAGATCTCGAATCGCGACTGCAGGCGATCGCAGGCTTGGTTGGGTTCATCGTGGTGCTCACCCTGGGCGTGTTCGTCGAGTACATCGGGGTTCCGGTACAGGAGCTTCAACAAGAAGAGGTCAGCACCCGCGTGGAAGCGGCATACGGGGTCGACGCGTTCCCCAACAACCTGGAGATGATCAAGTACGGACTATCGAAGAACGCGGGAGCGCGCGAGTTCCGTTCCCGGATGGAGACGTTCGCCCGCCAGAATCCTCAGATCCCCGCCCATGAGGTCTATCTGCCACCGTTCCGTGCTTTCGAGAACCATCTCGTCGTTAGCTTCCAGGGATCGGCGCGCCCGGTGGAGCGCGACTTGGATCGCATCGGCGTCGCTCTCGCGTACGACAACGTCGGGCTGAAGCAGGCGAACACGGTTCCACGATGGAGATCGTTCGCCCGGAACTCACTCACCTACGCGGGCGTTTGTGTGGCCATCTTTCCCTTCGCGCTCTATCTGGCATGGGCCGCAGAGGGGAGGCGCCGCCTGCTTGGGAAGCTGGGCGTGGCGTGCTGCCTTGCCGGCGCCGGTTTCAGCCTGTCGCGCGGTGCCTGGATCGCGATCCTGATCGGGGTTCTCTACCTCCTCGTCGACGGGGCCATCACCTGGCGGCGGAAGGCGATCGCAGCAGGCATCTATGTGGCGGCTGCGATCCTGTTAACCGCCATATATCTCGTGCGCTATGGCGTCGATCCTCTCAACGCGCGGGCGCTCGGCCAGGGCAGCATCAACACGCGCGCCACTCTGTACGAGGACACGGTGCAATCGATCACGGGGACCCACGTCTTGTTCGGGTTCGGGACCGAGCAACCACGCAGCGAGGCGGGCTCGCACTTCGCCAATCGCTACCTCCCGCGGGCAGGGACGCATTCCACTTATCTGAACTACCTGTTCCGCCTCGGCTTCCCGGGGGGAATCGCCGTGGCCGCCCTCTACGTGATCGCGGGCCTACACGCGCGCGCGGCGTCGCGGGTGAGGAGAGGCGATGAGAGGTTGTTTGCCACACTAGCTGCCACCGCGGTGGCCTCGGTGGGGGCGCAGGCGCTGATCCTCAATCTCTTTGTCGAGCCCATCTACACGTTGTCGGTATCGATCGTCCTTGCCCTGGCTATGGCGATCGGGATGGACCTCGGCGCCTCCGTGGTGCCGTGGAAGACGCGCCGAGCGCAGTGAAGGACCGAGAGCCCGGATCGCCCGAGGTGGCGGCCGAGGTCGGCACCGTCGCCAAGGGCGGCGCGGTCCAGATTGCCGGCCAGGTAACGAACCGGAGCTTCGCGTTCCTGTTCACTGTGGCGGCCGCGGAGCTGCTGAGCAGGGTCGGCTTCGGGCTCTATCGCCAGGTGTTCCAGGTGCTCGTGGTCTTCGGCCAGCTGGGACTCGCGGGATTCAACTATTCCGCGATGCGTTTCATATCCCGCGCGCGGGCCGCCGAGGATCATTCCGGCGTGCGCGGGGCGGCACGCGCGAGCATCATGGGCGCCGTCATCGCGTCGGCGATCGTTCTCGTGTTGCTATTTTCGGGGGCGGACGTGGTGGCGTCCGCGTTCGGAGACGATCCGGACAGTCGCTCGGAGCTCGCCCGCCTTCTCAGGATCGGCGCGCTCTACGTCCCCCTATTCGCGCTGATGCAAGTGCTGCGCTACTGCACCCAGGCCTACAAGACCATGGTCCCGTCCGTGATCGTCGGCAACATCGTGCAACCGGCGGCCCGCTTCGCGCTCGGTGTCGGGGCGTTGCTGGTCGGCTTCGAAGTCGCCGGCGCGCTCGTGACCCTCGTCGCGAGCATGGGCATCGGCGTGATAACCGGCGCGTACTACTACCGGCGGATCCTCTCGTCGGCGGAGAGGGCCGCGGCCCCCAGGGCGCGCCCCAGGGAGATGACCCGCTTTGCTCTCCTGCAGGGCGGCGCCTCGCTGCTCGGCATCCAGTCGCTGGGGCTTGGCGTGCTCGTGCTCGGCGTCTTCCATGGCGGCGAGGTCGAGGTCGGGCTCTTCGGCATCGCCCTCGCACTCCAGGGCCCGGGCGGCATCTTCCTCTCCGGGATCGTGAACATCTGGGCGCCGGTCGTGTCCGACCTGCACGAGAAGGGGGATATCGCTCGCCTGGAATCGCTCTATCAGACGATCACTCGGTGGGTGGCGACGTTCTCGTTCCCGGTGTTCGCCGCTCTGATAATCGACGCGGAGCTGTTCCTGAGGATGTTCTTCCCCAAGTGGGTCGACGCCACCTCCGTTGTGGCCGTGCTGGCGATCGGCAACTTCTTCTATGCGGGAACGGGGCCGACCGGATACGTGATCTCGATGACCGGGCGGCCCGGCGTCAATTTCGCGAACTCCATCGTGGCGGTCGCGCTGTACGCAGCGGCGGGCGCGGTCGTCGTGCCGGAGCACGGGGCCCTGGGGATGGCCGTGATCGACGCGGTGATCACCGCGCTGGTGAACACCGCTCGAGTAGTCCAGGCGAAGATACTGGTCGGGGTGCAGCCGTTCGGACGTTCGTTGCTCAAGCCGGTGGTCGCGACGGCGGTGGGCGCGGCGGCGCTGTTGCTGTGGCGGCTCGTGCCGTCCGACTCGATCCCGCTAGAGCTGGTGGGTCTGGCGATCGCCGCAGCCGTCTACGTGATCGTTCTGCGCCGTTTCGGCCTCGATCCCGAGGAGCGCTACGTGTGGGAGCGGATCCGGGCCCGGGCGTCGAGGGGGCGGAGGCGCGGCGGTCCATAGGATGGCCGGGTGATCAGTGACAGGAGGGGGGAGGGGGGAACCAGTGAGGCGCCTTGGCGCCGGGGTTCCCCCGGAGACAGGAGGGGGGAGGGGGGAACCAGTGAGGCGCCTTGGCGCCGGGGTTCCCCCGGAGACAGGAGAAGGCTCCGCAAGAGCCTGAAGACGGACTTCACCCCCAGTATGAAGCTGAGGCTGATCCGGGCACTCTTCCGGCTCCGCCAGGCCGCTCACCTTCCGGCGCTCTTGCTGGACGGAAAGGTCACGAGGCCGGTCTTCGTCATCGGCGCGCCGCGCTCGGGTACGTCCCTCCTGTATTACATCCTGCGGGCATCTGGTCGCCTTGCCCATTGGCCGGGGGAGGCCCACGAGGTGTGGGAGGCGGATCATCACCCCGCGTTGAGGGGATGGGATTCCAACTCGCTCGATGCCTCGGACGTGACTGACGACGCCGCGGCGCGGATCCGCCGATCGTTCTTCCTCGTCACCGGCTCCCACAGGAGGCTCATCGACAAGACCCCGCGCAACGCTTTGAGGATCCCCTTCGTGGACGCCCTGTTCCCAGACGCGCGCTACGTCTATCTGCAACGCGACGGCCGTGACAACGTCAACTCACTGATCAACGCGTGGAGGACGCCTCGTTACCGCACCTATCTCCTGCCGGAACCCCACGCGATCCCCGGCGTGGATCCCCGGTGGTGGAAATTCGTGCTCCATGAGGGATGGCGGGACGACAGGCGCGGCCCCCTCGAGGTCGTGTGCGCCAGGCAGTGGATGGCGTGCAACGAGAGCGCTTTGGAAACCTCGAAGACGATCGGAGCCGAGCGGTGGACGGGCACCCGCTACGAGGACCTCGTCGAGGATCCGGAGGCCGAGGTGAAGAGGATCGTCGACTTCCTCGAGCTTCCCTACGAGCATGAGATCGAGGCGCGCGTCGCCGCCGTCAAGACGACGCCGATCAACGTGGTTACCCCGCCGGAGGCCGGGAAGTGGAGACGCGAGAACCCCACCGAGATAGAGGCGATCATCCCGCTGATACGGCCGACGATGGAGGCGCTCGGGTATGGCTTCGATGAAGAGTGAGGTCATCTCTCTCGACACCGGCTCCACCCGCGTGATCGACATCACCCGCGAGGTAGGGCGTTTCGCGGCCGGCGCGGGCGGGGACGGCCTCGTCAACGTGTTCGCCCCTCACGCCACCGCGGGGGTGGCCCTGATGGAGACCGGTTCGGGCTCCGAGGAGGACCTCGACGACGCGCTCGCGCGGGTGCTGCCCCGAGACCATCGATATGCCCACTCCCACGGCTCTC
>JBOGWZ010000133.1:0-4926 GCA_050694075.1 Actinomycetota bacterium
GCCCGATTCGAGATCGCTCGCGACGCGAACTGAACCGCCTCTAAAAGCTCGTCTCGCTCACACCGGAACTTCATGCGTCCTAGCCTCCGATCGCCTCTGTGTCTCAACGGACAAGCCTACGGAACGGATGTGACAACGTGGGTGATCTCGATGGATAAGAGATACATATGGTCGTAGTACTAGTAGAAGCTGTTGATCCGGGGATAAGAGGTCGTTATGGCAGGTCCGGGCCCTGCCGGGCGTGGGGACGGATGGGGGACGGCTCCGGTGGAGATGTGAACGAGTCACGGCTGGGGTGGCCCCGTGGGGGCGGTCTGGGGAAAAGGGGGTGGTTGTCAACGGGTCGCCCGTTGACGGATGCGGGAGGTGAGCTCTCCAACCTGCTCATAGGAGCTTTTCTGTTCCTGGATCTGCTGTCGGACCTTGTTCGTAGCGTGCACGACGGTGGAGTGGTCACGTCCTCCGAAGCGCTCCCCGATCTTCGGTAGTGAGAGATCGGTGAGCTCGCGGCACAGGTACATCGCCATCTGGCGCGCATTGACGAGGGGGCGGGAACGGCTCGAGGAACGGATCTCGTCGGCGGTGAGGTCGAAGTACTCGGCCGTGACCGAGATCACCAGGTCCGGCGTCACTCGGGCCTCGGTGGCGTCGGGAAGCAGAGATTGAAGCACCCCTTGTGCGAGCTCGACCGTGGGCTCCGATCGGGTGAGCGATGCGTAGGCGGCGACTCGGATCAGCGCCCCCTCGAGCTCGCGGATGTTTGTCTGGATCCGGCTGGCGATGAAAGACATCACCTCGGAGGGGACGCCCAGGTGTTCCGTCAGAGCCTTTTTCTGAAGGATCGCCAGCCGTGTCTCGAGGTCGGGAGGCTGGATATCGGTGATGAGACCCCATTCGAACCGGGTCCGGAGCCGTTCTTCGAGTGTTGGGATCTTCTTGGGCGGCCGGTCCGAAGTGATGATGAGCTGACTCTTAGGGTGAAGCGCGTTAAAGGTGTGGAAGAACTCTTCTTGCGTCCGCTCCTTACCCTCGAGGAACTGGATGTCGTCGATCAGAAGGACGTCGGCGGCGCGGTAGCGAGTGTGGAAGTCGGGGATCGTGCGACGCTGTAGCGCCACGATGAATTCGTTCATGAACTGCTCGGTTGAGACGTAGCGCGCGACGAGCCGGGAGTGACACTCGCGAACGTAATGACCGATCGCGTGCAAGAGATGGGTCTTGCCGAGACCCGCTCCCCCGTAGATGAACAGAGGGTTGTAGGCCTGCGCGGGTCCCTCGGCGACCGCAAGAGCGGCTGCATGCGCGAACCGATTGGACGAACCGATCACGAAGGAATCGAATGTGTACTTCGGATGGAGTTGAGGATGATCGACGCGCTGCCCAGGCGACGCGATCGGCGGTGTGGAGACTTCTGTGTCCTCCGGCAGCAGTGGTTCACCGGCGACGAAGGCGACATCAAGCGCGCGCCCGGCCTGGGCCAGTGCGGCCCTGACGGTGTCGAGGTAGCGCGTCTCGATCCACTCCTTGGTGAAGGGGTTAGGAGCACCAAGTACGAGCGTGTTCCCGTCGATACCGACGGGCTGGATGTGTGCGAGCCACGCGGAGAAGTTGCCTTCGGAGACCTCCGTCCGGAGTGTCTCCACCGCGCGTCTCCAGAGGTCGTTTACGGCGTCGTCGTCCGCCACCGTGACGATGCGCCCGGAAGTCTCCTCCGCATAGACGTCCTGAGCATCGGACCCGTCCCCCGGAATGGTGCTCATTCTGTGTCCCCCCTTCGTCCCGGCTGACTTATCCACAGGGCCCAGAAGCTCGGTTTAGGCGGTGCTCACACCCCAGACACGCATCGTGCGGGGCGCAAGTCTCGCCGGGGGCCTGCGGGCCGAGAGCTGTCCGAGCCTGATCAACAGGTTTGTCCACAGATGTTGACAACTAACCCGTTGCCTCGGCGCGGCGAACGCACTCGCCGGTGTTCCGGGGGGAAGTGCCGAGTCCCTCGCCGCCCTTGGCTCGAGACCCTTGAACCGAAGCTAGAGTAGGCAGGCGCCTCGTAGGCACGTCAAGAGGTAAGGGCCAGAGTGGGAAATCAGTTGGCGGGCTCTCCGGTGACGTGGAAAAACGGCCTTCGGCTATACTCCGCCGACACCCCGAAAGAGCCCGGTGTTTTCGCGACCAAGTAACCGTATCGGTCGAGGCATCTGGCCATGTCGAACGGACGAGACGAGTGACCAAGAGGACGTTCCAACCCAACAACCGGCGCCGTAAGCGCAAGCACGGCTTCCGCGCCCGGATGAGGACCCGGGCGGGTCGGGCCATCCTGAAGGCGCGCCGCGCCAAGGGACGCACCCGTCTGTCGGCCTGAGGCACGCGGCGACCGGAACGATGACTGCCGTGCGTTCACTGCGGAAGGCTCGCGACTTCGAGCGCGTCTACCGGTCGGGGCGGAGGGCGAGCCGTGACGGGCTTACGATCGTCGTCGCCCCCGGCGCCATCGGCGAGCCGAGCCGCGTCGGGTTGGCGGTTCCCGGCCGAGTGGGGGGAGCGATCGTGCGCAACCGGGTGCGGCGCCGGCTCCGGGAGGCGACGAGGGCGTGTGGCCTGGCCCCGGGCTACGACGTCGTGGTGAGGGCGTCGGAGGAGCTCGTTGGGAAAAACTTCCAAGACATCGTGCGACACATGGATGCGGCGCTGACGGACGCGGGGGTCGGCGGATGAGCCCACCGGCTCGGGTGTTGGTGTTCGTGATCGGGCTCTACCGGCGACTCCTGTCGCCGCTGTTCGGCCGGCACTGCCGCTACGAGCCCACGTGCTCCGCGTACGCCCTCGAGGCGATCCGCAGCTACGGCGCGGTGCGGGGGGCGGGGCTCGCGGTGCGACGCATCGCCCGCTGTCACCCCTGGGCTCCGGGTGGCGTCGACCCGGTACCCGCGCGAAGGGGAAGCTGAAGTGGGTTTCTTCGAGATCTTCTCCGTGGCGCTGACCGCGTTCTACGCGTTCGTGCCGAGCCTCGGTCTCGGCATCATCCTGCTCACCGTGGCGGTGAGGCTGCTCCTGCTCCCGCTGTCGATCAAGCAGACCCGCTCCATGCGGGAGATGCAGAGGATCCAGCCCGAGGTCAAGCGGATCCAGCAGAAGCACAAGGGCGATCGCCAGAAGATGAACGAGGAGATGATGGCCCTGTACAAGGAGCACGGGGTCAACCCGTTCGGGGGCTGCCTTCCTTTGCTGCTGCAGTTCCCGGTCCTGATCGCGCTGTTCTACGTCGTCCGCTCTCCGCTCAAGTACATGGGGTTCAGCCTCCCAGAGGGGGCAGGCGGGGCGATAGCGGACTTCGTTCGTACCTCGGGCGTTTCGGGCGTGCTCGAGAGGATGCAGGACTCGCTTCTCGCGTCGGACCTGCTGAACCACGCCCAGCGGGTGAACGAGTTCCTTGGGATCAGGCTCGACTGCACGTCGCAGTTCGCGCTGTCGGGAGAGGGGAGCGACCTCGTGCCCGCGCCGTGCGGGGACGGCATCATCTCGGCCCTTCCCTACCTCCTGCTGGTGGCCCTCATGGGCATCACCACGTGGTACCAGCAGAAGCAGATGCAGGCGGCCTCCCCCGGCGGTCAGCAGGCGCAGCAGATGCAGACTTTCGCCAAGATCATGCCCGTGATGCTGATGTTCTTTGCGTTCACGTTCCCGTCGGGGGTGGTCGTGTATTGGCTCACGACGAATATCTGGACGATCGGCCAGCAGCGCCTGATGCTTCGGGTCGCCCCGCCGGCTGTGCCCGCCGGAGACGGCAAGGCCAAAGCGGGCGCGGCGGCGTCGGGGGCGAAGCCACAGACGGGAGCTCCCGCCACCCAGGCGGAGCCGAGCGGCCCGGCGAAGAAGCCTCATCCCTCGAGCAAGAAGAGGAAGCGCAAACGATGATCGAGGATCTGGACGACCCCGCCGAGGTCTCGGAAGCGGCCGAGGAATCCGAGGAAGAGGGGGAACTCGACGATGAGGAACCCCGCGAACCCCCGCCTCCGGAGGAGGTCGCCACGATCGCCGGGGAGTTCGTATCCGGGGTGCTCGCCGCGATGGGGCTCGAGGCCGACGTGGCGACGTCGGTCGAGGAGGAGCGGGCGCGCGTGGACATCAGCGGGGAGAGCCTGGGGATCCTCATAGGACGCAAGGGCCAGACGCTCGAGGCGCTCCAGGAGATCGCCCGCACCGCCGTGCAGCGCCGCGTGAGGGCTCGGGTGCGCCTGCTGATCGACGTCGAGGGGTACCGTGACCGCCGCCGCCAGTCGCTGATCGAGTACGCCCAGTCGATGGCCCGGAGGGCGATCGATCGGGGCACGGAGATCGAGCTCGAGCCCATGTCCGCCTACGAGCGGAAAGTGATCCACGACGCGGTCTCCGATATCGACGGGGCGACGAGCTTTTCCGAGGGCGAGGAGCCCAACCGGAAGGTCGTGATCCGCGGCGACTAGGCGGACGTTTCTCCGGACACGCATGCCTACCAGGGGTTTTGCTGCATCATCGCCGGCATGAGGGACGTCCATTCCGCCTATGCCGAGCTCGTGAGAGCGTGGGGCTCACGGCTGGGGCTCGTCTCCGAGCGCGACCTCGACCGCTTCCGGGAGCGTCACATCGAGGACTCCCTCCGGCTCCTGCCTCTTCTGGATTCCCTGCCGGTGGGCCCAGCCGTAGACGTCGGCTCGGGCGCCGGGCTTCCCGGAATCCCCCTGGCGATCTCGCGGCCGCAACGGGAGTGGCGACTGCTCGAGCCTCGCCGCAGGCGGTCGGCGTTTCTCGAGGAGGTCGTGCGAGAGCTCGCGCTCGACAACTGCGAGGTGGTCATCGCCACGGCCCAGGAGGCGGCGCGCGACCCCCGCCTGGCCCGGGCACACGTCCTGGCCACGGCCCGGGCGCTCACCCCCCCGAAGGACGTCGCGG
>JBOGWZ010000134.1:0-4905 GCA_050694075.1 Actinomycetota bacterium
CGTGTCGGATCTTCCTTCCGGTGCCGACCTCGTGGTCATCGGCGGAGGAGTCATTGGCGCAGCGACCGCCTTCCACGCGGCGCGCGCTGGTCTACGTGTGCTCGTCCTCGAGCGGCGGCCCGCGCTGGCCACGCTCACCACCGCGGCGTCCACCGGCGCGTTCCGCCTGCAGTTCGACAACCAAGAGGAGTTCCAACTCGTGTCTGAGTCCGTCGAGCTCTTTCTCAACTTCGGTGAGGCGACGGGCCAGGACCGCTACGACGTGAGGATCCGTCCTCAGGGCTACCTGTGGGTGACGACGTCGGAAGAGGGGGCCACCCGCCAGGTCGGACTCGTGGATGACCAGCGCTCGTGGGGGCTCGACGACGTGGAGCTCATTGAGGGTAGAGATGTGCGGACCAGGTGGCCGTGGATAACTTCGGACGTCGTGCAGGCACGCTGGCGTGCGGGCGACGGTTTCCTCGACCCGAAGGAACTGACGCTTGGGTTCGCCGCGGCGTCGGGCGCGTCGGTGGCGGTCGGAAGCGCGGTCGTGGGCCTGCGTGTCGAGGGCGACCGCGTTGTTGCGGTCGAAACGTCGCGAGGTGTGGTGGGATGCGACGCCGCGGTGATCGCGGCGGGACCCTTCTCGGGAGAGGTCGCGGCCTGGGCCGGGATCGAATTGCCGGTGGAGACCGTGGCGCGCCACAAGGTCGTGCTTCCCGACGTCCCCCCGGTGCCTCAGGACGCGCCGATGACGATCGACGACGACACCGGTGCGCACTGGCGCCCCGCGCTCGGGGGCGCGTATCTGCTCTTCACCGACCCGGCCACACCTCCCACGCCTCCGGCTGAGGACGTTCCGCCCGATCATTCGCTCGCATTCAGGTTGCTGCGGCCCGGGGGGCGGGAGTCGGTGGCGCGGATCGCCCCGTTCTGGCGCGACGTGTGGGAGGAGGGCACCGCGCACTGGTACATCCAGTCCGGGCAATACACGATGACACCCGATCACCGGCCGCTGATCGGCCACACCCCGATCGACAACCTCTACGTGAACAGCGGCTACAGCGGGCACGGGATCATGGGAAGCGCGGCCGGCAGCCGCCATCTGATCGACGTGATCGTCGGAAAGATCGCGCTCTCGGACAACGTCTTTCGTCTGGACCGGGTCTTTGGAAAGCGTGAGCACGATGTCCTCTAGCTCGAGGGCCGCGGCGCTGGTGTTGGCGCTGGTGGCCGTCGCCTGCGTCGACGACGACCCGGCTCCAGTCGCGCGACGGGCATCGCCGGCACCGACGCCCACATCAACCATGGCCTTCGCTGTCCCCGCGTGCCCCAACCATGACGCCGTGGCTCTCGACGAGGGTCTTCGATCGGGCGGTGTGCTGACGGGAGACGTCACGGGAGACGGCTCCGACGACCAGGTGTCGATCCGGATCGATCCCGAGGGAGAGCCCGAATGTGAGTCGTTCCTCGTGGTGGAATCCGGCAACTCCGTGACGATCGGGCCCATCGAAGGCATAGGAGAGGAGGGCGGGCTAACCGACCCTTCCCTCAACTCGCTTGCCGGGATCGACGGCGTGAACGGTCTTGAAGTCGTGATCAACGAGGCCGCCGGCGCCTCCACGCAGTTCGTCGGAGTGTTCACCATCGAAGAAGACGGTTTCGAACGCGTGAGGATCAAGGGTGGTGAGCCCGAGCTCTGGACGGGGGCGACCCAGGGGCTGTTTCCCTTCGGCGGGAGCGTCGGTCACATCGAGGCGGTCGATTGCACCCGCGCTGGGATCGTCGTGACCAGCGGCGTTCCCGCGGAGGGTCGAAGGGCGATGGAGCGGGGGATCTACGCGATCACCCGCCATGTCCTCGAACCCGAGGGCGCGAGGCTCGAGGCCGTCGACTTCGTCCGGTCGAGAGTGCCGATCGACGAGCTGGCGGAGAGCTTCCCCGAGTTCGAGACGTCGCCCTTCGGGAGCTGCTGAGGAGATGCGCAGACGGCTCGCGCTCGTGCTCCTCGTGGTCCTACCGAGCTGTATAGGTGGAGCGTCGGACGAGTGCTTCCCCCAGGCTGAGACGACGAGCTCCGGGCTGGTGGTCGAGGACCTTCGCTGCGGTACCGGGGACGATGCCATCGGAGGGGTGACGGTCCTCGTGCACTACGAGGGGAGGCTCCAAGACGGGACCGTGTTCGAATCGACGCGCGCTCGAGGCGATCCTTTGCGCTTCGTGGTCGACTCGGGGACGGTCATCGAAGGCTTCGACGACGCGGTCAGGGGCATGGCCGAGAGAGGTGTGCGCCGTATCGAGGTGCCCCCGGAGCTCGGCTACGGCGACTCGGGGCTCCCACCTTCGATCCCGCCGAACGCGACGCTCATCTTCGAGATCGAGCTTCTCGAGGTGGAGCTCGAGGAATGAGCGCTCCGATCCGGGAATCGCTAGATCCAACACCACCCCGTCGGAGGCAGGCTCTCGTTGCTCTTGGTCTCGCGGGTGCGCGTGACGACGCTGCCCTCCGAAGTTTCGGTGACGGTGGTCGTGGTGGGCACGCCCTCAGGCTTGGTGCAGGCATCGAAGATCCATATCCGCCTTTCCCACTGGGAGCGGGGGATGGGGACGTTTGCGGCAAGCGGATAGTAGAAGCCGAACAAGACGATCGCTCCCACGCCGAACAACGACACCGCGGCGCGCGCCTCCCACGAAGTTCCGATCGTTATGGCGACGTACGCGAGCGCCAGCATCATGAAAGGAAGCGTCGGCAACAGGTAGAAGAGAAACGTGGCGCTGCGATCGGAGATCAAGCTCAAGGCCAGCCACGGGCCATAGGTGTAAACGAAGCCGCCGAGGATCAGGCCCTCGGGGCGCGTGAAGTCCCTGGTTCTGAACCAGCGGAACGCGACGAAGACGAGCGCAAGGACGCTGGGCCACCACACGAACGGGTTGCCGGTCGCCAGGATTTCGCGGTAATAGTCGTCGGGGATCGGCGGTGAGCATCGATCGCCCGCGCAGAAGAAGTAAGAGACGGGGCGCTTCAGGAGGAGCCAGGACCACGCCGGGCTCTGATAGGGGTGGGTGCTGTCGAGGCCGAAGTGGAAGTCGGCCATCGACCGTTGCTCGTCCCACCACGCTCGGAACCACGACTGTTCCGACCAGGGGAGGGCCAGCACGTCCCCGTCCAGCCGGGCGACATACGTAGCGACATAGAGGAGAACGGGAACGACGACGAGCCACAGCCCGATCGAGAGGGCCTCGGCGCGGGCGGCGCTCCGGTTGGGGTCCCTTCGTCGGGCACCGACCTCCCACGCGACCGCGATCGCAATCACTCCGAGCCACAGTGGAAGAGCGGTCCACTTCACCGCGATCGCCGCACCAACTGCAATGCCGGCGGCCCAGCGCCAGGGTCGTCGGAAAGAACCGGGCCCAGCACGGGCCATCGCGTCCCGGTCGTAGACGAGGAAGAGAAAGGCAGCGACGCCGAACAGGGGAACGAATACATCCAGCATGGAGATGCGCGATTGGACGAGATGCAAGACATCGATCGCGAGTAGGCCAGATGCAAGCGTGGCCGCAAGCGTGGACCGGAGCAGCCGGCGCGCTAGGAGATACAGAAGCACCACGGTCGCCGTCCCTCCGACGACGGCGGCGATGCGCCATCCGTAGCTGTCGTAGCCGAAGATCCGGATGCCTAGGGCGATGATCCATTTGCCGAGAGGGGGGTGAACCTCGTTGAGTCCCCCTTCGGTTCCGCAGGTCTGCAACGAGAAGTCGAGGTATAGGCAGGAATCCTTTGCGTAGTAGATCTCGTCGAACACCCACTCCTTGGGAAGGTCCACACGGATCAGGCGCATCAACGCGCTTGCAGTCGTGACTGCCGCGAGCGCGATCGAATCGATCCCGGTCCAGCGCCGCATCCGGCGAGCATAGGGCTCGGGCTGGTTAGTCTCCGGTCGTGCGCACGCTGCTCGCGGGATTGCGCGGCATACGCCGCACTCCGTTCGCGCTACTGCCCCTGGTGGTCGAGGGGGCCGTCGCGAGCGTCCTGTTGCTGTTGGGAGCCTTCCCGCGCACGGGTGCGAGCGCTCCGGCGGTTGCGGCGTTCCCTTTGGATGTCTATTTCGATCTCAAGCAGGCCCTCACCCACGCGAACGGGTGGCTCCCATTCTTCGGCTTGGTCGCGCTGTCGGTCGCTGTGCGAAGCGCAGCCCTGGCGGGGACGCTGTGGCTGCACGACGAACGAGGGGGTCCCTTCACGGCCGCGTGGGGGCGAGCCGCGAAGCTCACCATCGTCGCGGCCGCGGCGCTGTTCCCCGCCGCGGGGCTGTTCTTCACCGCGGTCGCCACGCGCTACGCGCCGTTCATCTGGTTCGCGGCCGTGGCAGGTGTGGTGCCGGCGTTCATCATCGCTCGCAACGCGGTCCGACTCGACGTCGGTGCGGATGCGCCTCGAGGAAGGGGAGTTCCAGAGGCTCCCGGATACCTCGCGTACGCGTATGCGGTGGCGGCGATCGCAGCAGCGATGACCGTTCTGTCGCGCCTGGGAGCATGGGCCCCCGCGCTCCTGATGCTGTTCGTGGCGCCTCTCCATGCGCTGTTCGTGATCGGCTGGCGCGAGCACGTGCGAGCGGAGACGCATCCGGGAAGAGGAACGATCGCGTTCCTCGCGACGGGCCTCGCGGTAGTGGGATTCCTCGGAGTGTCCTTCTACGATCGCAACCTCGCGGACCGCCCTCCGATCGGAAGGCTCAGCGCGGACGGAACGCTTCTGGTGCTCGGAGGTGCCGAGTCGACCTCCAGAACCGGGGCACTGTCCGACCTCGATCCTCGTGACCTAGGTTTCGCACGTGGGAGCGCTCGATTCCTCTCCTACGACCGAGAGCGCGGCAGCTACACGGCAGCCGACACGAGAAGGGACCTGTCGGAGGTGGCGGTGAT
>JBOGWZ010000135.1:0-4885 GCA_050694075.1 Actinomycetota bacterium
GTCAGGCCTGGGAAGCGACGCGCGAGCTCGTCGGCGAGCTCCTTGCCGTTGATGCCGGGCATGACCACGTCAGTCACGAGTGCTTCTATGCGGATTCCCGACTCTGCAACCAACTCGAGGGCGTGGCCTCCCGACGTCGCCTCGAGGACCTCGTAGCCGGCGGCGGACAGGATGCGCTTCACGAGTCGGCGCACGCCCGCCTCGTCGTCCACTACGAGCACGACCTGTCGCACACCGTGAGGCCGGGCCCCAGGCCGGTCCGATCCCGACGGGATCGCCGTCTGGGCGTCGCAAAGGGGCAGGTAGACCTCGAAGGTCGCCCCTTGCCTCGGGGCCGAACGAACCGAGACGTAACCGTTCGCCTGCTTGACGATCCCGTAGACGGTGGCGAGCCCGAGCCCCGTTCCCGCGCCGCGCGGCTTCGTCGTGAAGAACGGCTCGAAGACCTGGGCCGCGAGCTTCGGCTCCATCCCCACTCCGGTGTCCGAAACCCTGAGCAGTGCGTAGCCGCCGCGTTTCATCCCCGGGTGTAGTTCTGCGAAGTCGTTGTCCACGTCCCTCACCGAGGTCTCGATCGTGAGGGTCCCGCCCTCCGGCATCGCGTCGCGAGCGTTGAGGACGAGGTTCATGAGGACCTGCTTCAGATGTCCCGGATCGGCACGCGTCGTGGGAACCGACTCCGCGATGTC
Source organism: Actinomycetota bacterium (assembly GCA_050694075.1). Lineage (GTDB taxonomy): Bacteria > Actinomycetota > CADDZG01 > CADDZG01 > WHSQ01 > JBOGWZ01. Next base: position 690 of record JBOGWZ010000135.1, read on the forward strand.
GAAGACCAGGGAGACTTCCGCCCCGACAGCGCTTCGCACGATGTCCTTCATCTCGTGCACGAGCTGGTTCAGATCGACGATCCTGGGCTGCGCGACGCTCTTGCGAGAGAAGGCCAGAAGCTGGCGCACAAGGGCCTCGGCCCGATCGGCGGCCTCGAGCACCTGCTCGAGATCGGCTCGCGCCGGGGCCGAGCGCGCCATCTGATCCATTGTGAAACCGACGTGGTTCTTGATCACGAACAAGAGATTGTTGAAGTCGTGTGCCACTCCGCCGGCGATCCGGCCGATCGCCTCCATCTTCTGGGTCTGCAGTAGCTGTTGCTCCAGGCGGAGCTTCTCGGTGATGTCCTCGATCTGCGTGACCGAGTACAGGGGGTCCCCGCTCTCGTCGCGCATCAGACAAGCGTTCATCCGTGCCCAGACGACGTGGCCCTCGTTGCTGGAGAGGGGCGTGACGGTGTCTTCTACCGTTCCGTTCCCGAGCCCTTGTTCCCCTGTTTCCAGGCTGATCACCCGGTTCTCGGAGGCGGTCAGTTCGTCCAAGCGCCTGCCGAGTAGCTTGTCTCTCGAGTACCCGAGCATCTTGCACAGGGCCCGGTTCACCTGGAGGAGCCGTCCGTCGGGCGCGGTCACGGCCATCCCGATCGGAGCGTTATCGAACGCGTTCAGGAAGGGGCTCTCGCTCGCGCGGAGCGCTGCCTCCCCCTGGGTGCGGTCTGCCTTGGAAGGTGGTGCCACGGGATCTTTCGGTCTGGGCGAACCTCGTCCGCTCCTCGAATAGACGCTAGGTCACGGGGGAGGACGGATGAATACGAGGTTCTACTTAGCCCGATTTGTCTCGATGTGCGGGCGGATAAGCTCGAAGGCCGGAGCGAATGAGGAGGACTCAGATGGCCCAGGTCGAGCTGGTTCCCGAGGTCACGAAGTTCCTGGACGGTGCGCCGAAGATGATGATCGCGGGCCGCTGGGAGGACGCCGCCTCCGCTCAAACATTCGAGGTCATTGACCCCTCGACGGGACAGGCGATCACCGAGGTACCGAGGGGGGGCCCCGGGGACATCGACAGGGCGGTCGCGGCCGCGAGGGGCGCATTCGAGGACCGCCGGTGGAGAGGACTCCGACCCGGCAAGCGGACCGAGGTCCTTTACAAGATCGGGGAGCTGATCAAGAAGAACATCTCGGAGCTGGCGCAGCTCGAGGCGCTCGATTCCGGGAAGCCCATCGCGCTTGCGTCGGGCGAGATGTGGATGGCCGGCGAGGTGTTCCGTTACTACTCGGGCTGGCCGACCAAGATCTTCGGAGAGACGGACCCGTCCGGCGATGACCTGTTCGTCTATACGCTGCGCGAGCCGATGGGGGTCTGCGGGGGGATCATCCCCTGGAACTTCCCCCTCGTGATGGCCGTGTGGAAGATCGCGCCCGCGCTCGCGTTCGGTAACACGGTCGTTCTGAAGCCCGCGGAACAGACGCCGCTCACGGCGTTGCGACTCGCCGAGCTTTGTCTCGAGGCGGGTGTTCCGGAAGGAGTAGTGAATGTCGTCCCCGGCTTCGGGGACGAGGCGGGCCACTCCCTCGCTCAGCACCACGACGTCGACAAGATCGCGTTCACGGGCTCGACCGAGGTCGGCCGCAAGATCCTTCATGCATCGGAAGGAAACCTGAAGCGTGTGTCCCTCGAGCTGGGGGGCAAGTCCGCCAACATCGTTTTCTCCGACGCGGACCTCAAACAGGCGCCTGCCGGCTCGATGATGGGCGTCTTCCTGAACTCGGGTCAGGTATGCACGGCCGGCACGCGCATCCTCGTGGAGAGATCGGTCCACGACGACTTCGTCTCAGCTCTGATAGATGCAACGAATTCACTGAAGCTCGGTCCCGCTCTCGAGGAGGGCACTGGCATGGGCCCAGTCGTCTCGGCGGAGCAGCTCGAGCGGGTGACTGGATACATCGACATCGGCCGGTCCGAGGGGGCCGAGATAGTGACCGGAGGCGAACGCGCCACCGAGCTCGGTGACGGCTACTTCGTCCAACCCACGGTGTTCACCGGGGTTCGGAACGACATGCGAATCGCGCAGGAGGAGATCTTCGGCCCCGTCGCCGCGGTGATCGAGGTCGCGGACGTCGACGAGGCGATCGGCATCGCGAACGACTCGATCTACGGGCTGGCCGCGGCGGTATGGACGAACACCCTGTCGAAGGCGCACCGCGTGGCGCGAGGGATCAAGGCCGGGACGGTGTGGGTGAACACGACGGGCCTGTTCGACCCGGCGGTCTCCTTCGGGGGCTACAAGCAGTCCGGCTTCGGCCGGGAGCTGGGCCTCCATTCGCTGGAGACCTACACGCAGACCAAGTCGGTGTGGGTCAATCTCCAGTAGGAGATCTCGGTTCTCGAGCACAGGGAGGTTTGAGGCATCTGAGTTTCGGATTCCGAAACGGAGATACCTCAAAACATCCCCTACGGAATTTTGGAGTTGCATCAGGGGCGCCATCATGAAGTCAGTTCTCGTGACTGCAGCGGTTGTCTTGCTAGGAACAGTTGGAGTCTTGAGCCTCTTGTTGGCCTGGGGCGCCGCCTTCGCAGAAAACACTGGGGCTGCTTGGTTACTCCTGATTTTGGGGCTTGGTTCCGTGGCTGTGGCTGGCGTAACGACCCGAAGCCCGCACTCGAAGATCAGGCTCACCCGTCGGTCTGAACCACGAGATCGGGGTTAGCGAACTCGGAAGTGGGTGTCGCCTTGGGGCTCCTCGTCGGAGACCTCGACCGAGTCGACCGACGCCCAGTCCGTGCCCTCGTGGCACCACTTGATGATCCGTTCGACCGCCCCCTCCTCGCCCTCGAAGACGGCCTCGACGCGGCCGTCGGGCAGGTTGCGGACCCAGCCGCCGACTCCTTCTTCTTGCGCGCGTCGGCGGCAGCTGTCTCGGTAGAACACGCCCTGGACCTGGCCGGAGACGACGGCCCGGCGACGCACGCTCACGAGCCGCCTCCACCGGGGCGCACCACGACGGTCTCGTGCTGTGGCTCGACCGCGATGACCGGGTCGGGGACGGCCTCGACCAGTCCGGGGTCGACGAACAGCCGCAGTCCTTCGATCTCGACGACCTCCTCGCCCTCGGCCGGACCGTCGGCCAGCTCGACCTGAACGTCGGCGCCCCCTCCCAGGACCCGAGCGGTCCGCAGCCGGATCCCTCCGCTCGCGGGATCGATGCCGGCCAGCTCGAGGGACCGGGTCAGGACCACCTTCGCCTCCGCAGTCATCTGAAGGGCCATCTCCTTATTCTCTCCACCGGTCGCCGAGTTGGATCTCAGGGGCGTATTGCGCCCCTCACGTCCAAGTCGGCGCTAGATGGGCTTGAACTGTTCGAAGGGGTTGCGGCAGTCGTTGCAGTAGTAGAGCGCCCGGCACGGGGTGGGGCCGAACGGGTTTTCGTTGACCGTGTTGCGCGAGCCGCAGAACGGGCACAGCGCCACGGTGGGAAGCCCGATGTCGGCGACCAGAACCGGGCCCTTCCCGGTCGGTGGGGCGAGCCCGAAGTCCCGCAGCTTGGCGCGGCCCTCCTCGGTGATCCGGTCGGTGGTCCACGGAGGGTCGAAGGAGAACTCGACCTCGACCTCGTCCACTCCCTCGACGGCTGCGACCGCGGCCGCAACGTCGTCTTTGATGACCGGGATGGCGGGACAGCCGGTGAAAGTCGGGAGCACGACCACGCGCGCGCGTCCGTCGCGCACCTCAACGGTCTCGATCATGCCCATGTCGGCCACCGATACCGCCGGGATCTCCGGGTCTGGGACGCGCGTCAGCGCGTCCCAGATCTGCCCTTGGAGCGAGGAGGAATCCTCGCCGACGAAGCCTCCGAGGACCGCGCGAGGAGGCGACGGATTCCTACGAGTCACCACGTTGCCCCCGGGATGGCGCGGTAGGTCTTGGTCATCACGTTCCACAGGTCGTCGAAGTCCTCGGAGTGGTCCCCGCGTCGGCCGCCGAGTCCGGACGGTCGCGGGATGGCCTCCGACCTCTGTTCGTCCTCCACGATGAGATCCCCCGACGACGACGCGATGAACTCTGCGTGGTCGTCGAGCGTCGCGCGCACGTCGGTGGGCAGGCCGAACCCGTCGAGCGCTTGGGCGGCACGTTCGGAGAAGCGGCGGCCGAGCTCGTCGGAGGGGACGGTCAGCCACCCCTCCTTCACCGCCTCGG
>JBOGWZ010000136.1:0-4860 GCA_050694075.1 Actinomycetota bacterium
GTGAGGGCTCGGGTGACGGAGGCGACCGAGGGATGGAGGAGGCCGTGACCAAGGATTATTCGGGCACGCCCCTTCACAAGAAGCTCGGGATCAAGGAGGGGAGAAAGGTGGCCGTCGTCAACGAGCCAGACGGTTTCTTCGACACGTTGGGGGCGGTTCCCGAAAGTGTTCGCTTCTACGAGCGCGCGACGCGTCCGCTGGATCTGATCGTGTACTTCTCCGACGAGCTCGCCAACATCACCCGTCGGGTTCCCGTGTTCGCGAAGTTCATCGCCTCGGATGGAGCGCTGTGGGTCTGCTATCCGAAGAAGTCCTCGAAGCGTCCCACCGACGCGAGCTTCGAGTCCGTTCAGAGGGTCGGCCTCGACGCCGGGCTCGTCGACAACAAGTCGGCTGCGATCGACGAGACGTGGACCGCGCTGCGGTTCGTGTACCGCCTGAAGGACCGCTGACTCCGGGGCAGGAGCCTCCTCCCGCCCGTCGAACTCTCTCTCAGGCAAAACCGAAGGAGAGGCCGTGGTCAGGCTCGGCGCGCTCGCAACGGCTCTCGCCCTCATGCTGGGCGGGGGAGCCGCCGCCGATCCCGGCGCCTACGCGGGGGCCGAGCAGTGGGCCGACGGCTCATGGATCGTGGGCAAGGGGCCCCGCCCCGCCTTCTGTTTCGCCATCGGCATACGCACGCTCGCCGAGGACGGCCTGAATACCATCGGAGCCGTGGGCAAGGGCAGCTGCGAAATCGAGAAGGGGAAGAACTGGACGATGATCTCGTGCATGGGCCGCGGGAGGGCAAAGGAGATCCCGATGGAGGACTTCCAGATGGATCCCCTTCTCGAGTCGGCGTCCCTGCAGGTGCGCCTCTCCGGCTACCGCCACAAGATCGGTTGGGTCGGGCGGGGCAGGGCGCCGATGGCAAGCGGCGGCGTCCAAGCCTCCGACGGCTACGCGACGGCCGCGGCCGACGTCTTCCGGCTCGCGAGGGCGGCGGGACGGGTCTTCGGAAGGAAGCTCTCGTCCGGCGGTCGCGACCTCTTTGCTTTCTTGATGGCCGGTGCCGGCGCGGGTGTGTTCACCGACTACCGGGAGATTACGTTCCTCGACGGGGGCCGCGTGCGCTACGAGGTCGCCTTCCGCCGCTGACGCCGAGTTGTATCTCAGCCACCTATGCGGTGGCTCACGTGCAAGTCAGCCGCGGGGCTGCGGCTCCATCGGGATCCGTAACCCCTTTGCGCGCGCCACCTCGATGGCGCGGCCGTAGCCGGCGTCGGCGTGGCGCACGACGCCGCTGCCCGGGTCGGTCTCCAGCACCCGCTCGAGCCGCGCCGCCGCGTCCTCGCTCCCGTCCGCGACGACGACCATCCCCGCGTGGATCGAGTAACCGATGCCCACTCCGCCCCCGTGGTGCACGGACACCCAATGGGCTCCGGCCGCCGTGTTCAACAGCGCGTTGAGGATCGGCCAGTCCGCGATCGCATCCGAACCGTCGATCATGCCCTCGGTCTCACGGTAGGGCGACGCAACCGAGCCCGTGTCGAGGTGATCGCGCCCGATCACGATCGGCGCGCGGACCTCACCGGACGAGACGAGCTCGTTGAATCGGGCACCGGCAGTCGCGCGATCGCCGTAGCCGAGCCAGCAGATGCGGGCCGGGAGGCCCTGGAACGCGACGCGCTCCTGCGCCATCCGGATCCAGCGGTGCAGACGATCGTCGTCGGGGAATAGCTCGAGGATCGCCTCGTCGGTCGCCGCGATGTCGGAGGGCTCGCCGGACAGCGCCGCCCAGCGGAACGGGCCTTTGCCCTCGCAGAACATGGGGCGGATGTACTCGGCGACGAAGCCCGGGATCGCGAACGAGTCGTCCACGCCGGCCTTCTGCGCCTGGGCCCGGATGTTGTTGCCGTACTCGAAGCAGATCGCGCCCGCTTGCTGGAAGCCGAGCCAAGATTCGACGTGAGATGCGATCGACTCCAGTGCTCGCTTGACGTAGGTGTCGGGATCGTCCCTCCGCAATGCGATCGCGTCCTCGAAGGCCATCCCCGCCGGCACGTAGCCTTCGAGCGTGTCGTGCGCGGACGTCTGGTCGGTCACAACGTCGGGCGAGAAGCCGCGCTCGAGTAGCTCCGGCAGGACCTCGGCCGCGTTGCCGAGCAGCCCCACCGACAAGGGAACTCCCTTCGCGCGCGCGGCTTCGACGTCGTCCACCGCGTCGTCTATCGAGTCGGTGCTCCGATCGAGGTAGCGGGTCCTGAGTCGCCGCTCGATGCGGGCCGGATCCACCTCCACGCACAGGGCCACGCCCTCGTTCATCGTCACGGCGAGCGGCTGCGCTCCGCCCATGCCCCCCAGGCCGGCGGTGAGCACCACCCGGCCCCTCAGCGTGCCGCCGAGCCGGCGAGAGGCGAGCTCCGCCAGCGTCTCGTACGTGCCCTGCAGGATGCCCTGGGTGCCGATGTAGATCCACGAGCCCGCCGTCATCTGGCCGTACATCGTGAGCCCGAGGGCCTCGAGACGGTGGAACTCGTCCCAGTTCGCCCACGCCGGCACGACCATGGCGTTGGAGATCAGGACCCGAGGAGCGCGCTCGTGGGTCGTGAAGACGCCGACCGGCTTGCCCGACTGCACGAGCAGGGTCTCGTCTCTCTCGAGCCGCCTGAGTTCTGCGACGAGGGCCTCGAAGGACTTCCAGTTGCGGGCCGCCTTTCCAGAGCCCCCATAGACGACGAGGTCGTCCGGACGCTCGGCAACGTCCGGGTCGAGGTTGTTCATGAGCATCCGGAGGGCGGCCTCCTGCGGCCAGCCCTTGCACGAAAGTGAAGTGCCTCTCGGAGCGCGGATGTCCATCCTGACGTCATTCTCTCCCGATAAAGTAGCCGCATGCGAGAAACCTCTCCGCAGGTCGAATTGATCGCGCGCCCGTCCGTCGATCTCGAAGCACTCGAGCGTTATCTCAAGACCGTAGGCGGCGAGTCGTGGCTCCAGATGCGCTCGCAGCATGAGGACGGACTCAATCCCGGGCAGCTTTTGGTCGAGGCGGCTGGCCGCGCCTGCTACCGGTCGTGGGAGCCGGGGCTAAACCCCAACGTGAGCAAGGTGCGCACCGATCAGGCGGCGTACTTCATCAACATCCTGCGGTCGGGCCACGGCTCCGTGCTGGAGCACGCCAACTACACGTTCGTGATCTGGGATTGTTCTCGAATCTTTACCCACGAGATCGTGAGACATAGAGCCGGGTCCGCGTTCAGTCAGGAGAGCCTCCGGTTCGTCCGCATCAAGGACATGGGTTTCCGCATACCGGAGGTCATGGAGCCCCTACGGCCTCAGATCGTCTCGATCCTGGAGACGCTCGAGGACTTCCAGGTCTCCGCCGCCGAGGCTTTCGGGCTCGACGAGAAAGGTCTGTCGTTCCACACCAAGAAGGAGATCACCTCCGCGATGCGACGCCTTGCTCCCGAGGGGATCTCTACGATGATCATCTGGACCGCGAACGTGCGCACGCTTCGACACGTGATCCAGGCGCGCACGGACCCGGGGGCCGAGGAGGAGCTACGCCTCGTCTTCAACAAGATCGGACACATCATGGTGCACGAGGCGCCGCTCCTGTTCGGCGACTTCCAGGTGACCGAGGACGGTGCCTGGGTCACCGAGTACCGGAAGGTGTGAGCGCGCTCCGTGTTCGCTTCTGATCGCCACAGCTCCCCTATAGCAACAGCTGGGGCGATCACTTCGGCATCACCGTCGTGGTGAACCTCGCCGCGGACGTCTTCAGGTTCCAGCTCGACCCGCTTCAGTGGCAGATCCTTCCCACTATCGACGTCGGCCCCCTCGAGATCTCCCCCCACGGACTGGGCATCGCCCTCGGTTACCTGCTGGGCGCGCAACTAATGGTCCGGCGCGCCCGCAAGCACGACGGACCGGCCGAGGCCGACATCTGGAACGCGCTGTTCTGGGCGCTGATCGGGGCGATCGTGGGCGCCCGGCTCGGCTACGTGTTCGGCCACCTCTCCGAGGTCACCGACGGCGGAGACGACCCGCTCGGGATCTTCAGGGTCTGGGAGGGCGGCATCTCCCTGATCGGAGGCATCACGGGGGCCTTGCTGGTCGCGCTCCCCTACATCAGGCGAAAGAAGATGGGTTTCTGGCGCACAACGGACCTCGCCGCCCCGGGGCTCGCGCTCGGGATCGTGATCGGGCGCATCGGCGACCTCGTCATCGGCGATCACCTCGGCAAGCCGACCGACCTCGCCTTCGGATGGCGCTGTCTCGGAGAGGCGGGAGGGGACCCGCCGGCGCCGGCGGCGATCTACCGAGCGGCGCTCGAACAAGGCGACCCCCCTTCGCTCGGGTGCTTCGACCTCACGTTGCACCAGACCGCGCTGTACGACCTCGTCTCCACGGCGCTGCTCCTCGGGGTCCTCCTGCTGCTGGCGCGCCGCGCCCGTAACACCGGCTTCCTCACGATCGTCTTCGTCGCGTGGTACGGGGCGATGCGGGTGCTCACCGATTCTTTGAGGGTGGACAGGCGCTACCTCGGGCTCACCGGGAGCCAGCTAACCGCCCTCGGAGTCGGCCTGGTGTGCCTCTATCTGCTTGCCCGCTACCGGGGAGCTCCCCCCCGGTTCGCCTCCCCGCCGCAGGGGCGGGAGGGGGAGGAGGGGGAAAGCGGGGAAAAACCCTCCGCCCCGGCTACGGAGAGTGACGAAGCTGCGGAGTCTCACGGGGGCCGCGGCGACGCTCCGTAGTTACAAATCCGCACGCCCGCCCTGGGAGGTGGCACGATAGGTGCTACGGGCAGGGCGCCTACCGATTTTCATTGAGGAAGGGGGCAGCAGATGGCAGACCAATACAACGGATACTGCGTGAAGT
>JBOGWZ010000137.1:0-4828 GCA_050694075.1 Actinomycetota bacterium
GTCGTGGCTGCTTCTGGTATTGACCGCCGTGGTCGCCGTGGTGCTCGTCGTCGCGATGATCCGAGATGGGTTGCCGAGCAACCTCGCAGCCGGGCTCGTTTTCGGCGGAGCCGTGGCCAACATCGGCGACCGCGCCCTGGACGGAACTGTCGTCGACGTCATCGATCTGCGGTGGTGGCCGGCCTTCAACCTTGCCGACGTATGGATTGTCGCGGGTGTCCTAATGCTCTTCGCATCGCTTTCGGGATCTCATGTCGGCCAATCGGAGGGCAGTTCGCGGGACGGGTCTTGACGCGCGATGGTGCCCCTTCGGCCGGTGAGAAGAGCCCATGGCTCGGCCTCCAGTTAAATTAAACTGGGGCCGCTCCTATTCTACGCGGGAGCGTCTCACCCCGACCTCAGGGAAACCGGCTCCAGTCTGACCCGGGTCAGGTCTGCGGACAGGAGTGATGGGGATCGCCTCGTCGGGTCAACCTCCCGAGCTCGAAGGCGTCGCCGAGTGACATGAGGAAGGTCCCCGGATGCCCCGAGGTCCACTGTTCGCCCGCCTTTTCGTTGGTGAAGAAGTGAACGTAGTGACAGAAGTTCTCGATCACGTCGGCGCCGAAGGGGCGGCTCGGTTCGAGGAAAGAGACCATGACTTCGTCTAGCTCCACGGATTCAACGGCTTCCGGGGAGACGCGCATCGAGACGGCCTGGCCGGTCACCGGGCAGACCGAGTAGACGTCGGACGCCGGAGCTCGGTCGGGCGTAAGACGCATTCGGGAGTTTTCAGGTGGGCCCTCATCCTCACACTCCGTATTTCCGTGAGAACTCCGAGAAATCTCCGAGGGATCTCCGAGAGGATTGCCCGACTGGGACCCCCCCGAGAGCGTGACTCCCGACGAGATCGGGTAGGCCTTGTTTCTTGCCTTTCGAGGGCTGGGCCGACGCCGCCGAACCTGCGCCACAAGGTTGCGTAGCCCGGAAGAGCATTCTCCGAACAGAAGTCCTTCTGGGCGGGCCAGCGCCCGTGCTGCCCCTCGGAAGCGGGCGATAGCGGCGAGCATGCTTTCGGTGCTCCATGCGCGTCGCTGACGGCCCTTGCCGAGTCCCTCGAGAGCCATATCGTGAAAGGCACTGATGAACGCCGGCCCCCTACGGCCCTTGTGCCTCAAGAAGGAACGCCCTGGCGCAGCGCTTTGAAGAGGCCGATCCGGTTCACACATCGTCCCGCCACCTCCAAACTCTGCCTTGTGTGAACTGAGGCTCCTGTCCGGGGGCCAGGCCCTCACGTCCCAGTTGTCGAGAAGGATCAGGTCCCGCCACGAAGGGCGTGGATCGGTTCATACGAACGACCAGCTCCGCGCAGCGACGGTGAGTCCTGGCGCTGGGAAAACCAGGGGGTGCGTATAGTGTCCGGTCCGCCTCCGCTGAGGTGCAGGCATACGAACCCCGGGCGCGACGAAGAACGGCTGAATGGACGACCTGCCCTCCACGCAGATTTCGCTGACCACGACCGAGAGCAGTTCCTTTACCTGCTCCGGGCCTGCACCCAGCAGGGCGGCGCCGATCTCGCGCTTGAGCCTCGCGAGGTCGTTAGCGGAAAGCGCGGCCGTCGTCTCCACTACCTCCGCCTCGAGGGCGGCTCTTCGGCTTTCCAGTACCTCGATTTCCTTGTGGAGTTCTTCCACTCGATGGCCGCACGCCGACGGGGGGAGCTCTCCTGTCTCGAACGCCCTCAAGTAACGATCGACGGCGCCCCTCTTGGCGGCGACCTCCGCCGACAGCTCGCGCCGCTCGGCAACTTCATCGGCGCGCGTGGCCGCCCGCGCCTCGTCCGCCATTCTGGCCGCCTCGAAGAAGATGCTCCCGTCGTCGAGCGCGGCTAGGGCCTCGGCGACTATCGCCTCCTCCAGTGATTCGGCCGGAATCCTTTCCTGATCGCAGCGGGCGGTCCCGTGTCGCTGCCGGGAGAAGCACGTGTAGTAGCGGTAGACGCCGCCGCGGCCGTGGGCCGCGGTCCCGATGAAGCCGTGCCCGCACCGCGCACATGTGAGCAGGCCGGTTAGCAGATAGTCGCTTGCGTTCGCGGCCCGCGAGGGCAGCGACTCGGCGCGCATTTCCAGCAGCTTCTGCGCCCGCTCGAACGTGTGCGCGTCGACGATCGGCTCGTGCTTGGCATCATAGAGATCGCCGTTGAACGGAAGCTTTCCGGTGTATGTGGCGTTTCGCAGGACGTCGAGGACCGTCTTGGGAGTCCAACGCGATCCTCGGCGGGTGACGCGACGCGAGTCGTTCAGCCAGTTGCTAACCGCGACCGAGCCGCTGCGGCGCTCCACGTAGCTCTCGAAGATTTCTGTGACGACGCGCGCTTCTCCGGGTACGGGCACTAGCATCCGACGCTCGGGGACGTAGCGATATCCGAACGGCGGCGTTCCGCCGGTCCACTCGCCCTTAGAGGCCTTCTTGGCGAGGCCCAGCTTCGTACGCTCCACGATCATCTCGCGCTCGAACTCGGCGAACACGCCGAGCATCTGGACCATCATGCGGCCCGCCGCGGTCGAGGTGTCGAAAGGCTCCGAGGCGGAGCGGAACGAAACGCCGCATGCGTCGAGCCCTTCGAGGATCTTGGCGAGACCACCGACTGAGCGCGCCAGCCGGTCGACCTTGAACACGAGCAGGAGGTCGTAGGACCCGTCCTTCGCGTCGGCTAGTGCGCGGCGTAGCCCGGGGCGTTCGAGCGTCTTCCCGCTCATCTGGTCCGAGTAGGAGCAGACCAGCTTCCATCCGTCCTGGCTTGCGATGTAGGCGTCGAGCGGTCCCGCTGCGCCTCAAGCGAGAAGGGCTGGCGCTCCTCGTCGGTCGATATCCGGCAGTAGCTCGCGATCCTCATCTTCGCTCCCTGAGTCCTGTGGCTGGTAACGACGCCCACGTTAGCGGGCACCTCTGACATCCCCTGGCTTGCCGGCGAGCTCGTCGGTGTGGCTCAGATGCGTGATCAGGATCTGCGCCAAGATGTGAACGGCTCGCTCGCGCTCCTCGCGGCTCATCGGGCTCGTGATGGGTCTGCGGATCACGATGCGATCCGGCTTCGCCCAGCTCTTGTGGGCAGCGACATCGCTCACGGGGACGCGGCGCTCGACCCTCATCCCGGTCCGATCATTCTGTGAGTCGAGATAGCCGATCGCGGGGATGAGGCGGCTGCCGATGAAGCGAGGGGTGTCCTACCAGCGCCGGGTTCGTCGGGGAAGAAGATCTCTGCGATTGAATCGGTCGCGAGGATTCGGCGTTCGAATGGAGTCCAGATACGAGGAACGACCCGGACGCCTGGCGGTGCGGGCAGCAAGGGTGATCTCGGGCTCCTCGTGCGTGTTTTTGCACGAGTAGCCGAGCAGTCTGCGCACAGATTGAGCCACCCATCAGCCGCCGCGACCTGGTTCTTTGCGTTCGGCCGGGTGGTGCGTTCCTAATCGCGCCACCAATTGAGCCACGGATTGAGGCACCAATTGAGCCACCGATTGATCTGGGAGGCAGCCCTCGTTGATCGCGCCGCGGCAGTGGCGGATCGCGAGCGTCTTCCGCACTACGAAAGGGCCTTCGATCGTCGTCGGCGGAGCCATGTGGCCAGGCTGAGGGCTGCCTCCAACGAAACTCGGACGAAAGTCCAACCGAACTCCAACGAGGCGGGCTCGTTTCGAACAGATCGTGCTGGTAGAAGCGCTAAAGAAATCCTGAATGAAGGAGTTTCGGGACCGAGGTTCTAGCCGTGGAGGTTGGTTGGGACTTCATGGCGTCCGGTCCAACGAGACTCCATCGAAACTCCAACGAGACTCCATCGAAACTCCAACGAGAGGGTGACGGACGCCTGTTGGGGGCCCCCGACGCGGTCTACGAAGCCACGGTGGGCACCTCCTGCGGGCCCCCTTGAAACTCCCGTGGGAACCACAACCTCTGCATGGCCCTGGCGCGGCGCCCTTGGAATCGCGAAGCTTGTCCCAGGTCCTCCTGGGAAAGGAGGTTCGCGCGGTGGCAACCACCGAGGAAGAGGTCCTCGGGCGGACCCGCGAAGTCGACGCGATCGTCCGCTTCGTGGACCGGCTGCCCACCGAGGGCGGCAGCCTCGTGATCGCGGGCGAGGCCGGCATCGGCAAGACCACGCTGTGGCGCGCCGGGGTCGCTGCCGCGGAACGCCGCTCCTATCGGGTGTGCCGCTGCCGGCCCGCGCACGCCGAAACCGAGATGTCCTTCGCCGCCCTGATCGACCTCTTCGAGGACGTCCCGGAGGATGCCTTCGAATCCCTGCCCGGCCCTCAGCGCCGGGCGCTCGAGGTCGCGCTCTTGCGACGGGAGCCCGAGGAGCGCAGCGTCGACCAGGGTGCCGTCGCCGCGGCCGCCCTGGGGTTGCTCAAGGCCCTGGCGGAGGTCGCCCCGGTGGCGGTCGCGGTGGACGACGTGCAATGGCTGGATTCGGCCTCCGCGCGCGTGCTCCGATTCGTATTCCGGCGGGTGAGAAACGCGCCCATCGGCGTGCTCGCGTCCGTGCGCACCGGCACCGCGGTCGCGCTGATCGAGCCCCTGTCCGAGGGTCCGCCGACCGAGGTTCGCGTCGCCCCGCTGTCGTTGGGGGCGATCCAACGCCTGCTCAGGTCTCGTCTCGACCCCAAGCTCCCGCGCCCGCTGGTGAGCCGCATCCATGAGGTCTCGGGAGGCAATCCGTTCTTCGCGCTCGAGATCACACGGGGCCTTCAGCGGCGCGGCGTTGTTCCTCGCCCCGACGAGGCCTTGCCCATCCCCGACACGCTCGGGGATCTCGTACGCGACCACCTCGCCGCGCTCGGCCCCGGCG
>JBOGWZ010000138.1:0-4813 GCA_050694075.1 Actinomycetota bacterium
CCACCGGCGCGTCCCGCCACCGAGCCTCCGATCCGCTCGGCCGCTCGGAGAACGCGCGAGATCTCGGTCTGAAGGCCGGAGACGCGCACGACCGTCCCGCCGTCGTTGCGCTGGCGCGATCGCTGCTCCCTCCACACGGTCTCATCGTCGTCGATGAGCTCGGGGTCCGTGCCGGCCTCAGCCATGAGCGAAGCAGCGCGCTCCGCCTGCCGGTGCGACGTGGCTCCCCCGAAGCGAGCGAGCGCTCGACCGGCTCCACCCTCCCACGCGACGTCAACCGCCATCGCTTCCAAGGGAGCGTGAGTCACCGCCGTCGCGGCCCGCCGCACGGCCTCGGCGTCGGTCGCGATCCCCCCGGCCGTTGAGGTCGCGGGGGGTTTCGCGTGCAGCCTCAGCGAGACGCGAGCTATCAATCCGAGCGTCCCGTAGGAGCCGGCGAACAGCTTTGCGAGATCGTAGCCGGCGACGTTCTTGATGACCTTGCCCCCCGAGCGCGCAACGGTGCCGTCCGACAGCGCAACGGTCATCCCCAGCAGCAGGTCCCGCGCGGCGCCGTAGCGGTGTCGCAACGGTCCTGAGTCTCCGGTGGCCACGACGCCGCCCACGGTGGCGTTCCGATCCGGTGGATCGAGCGCCAGCATCTGATCCGCCTCGCCCAAGGCGCTCTGAAGCTCCTCGAACGTCGTCCCCGCATCCACGACCGCGGTGAGGTCGGCTGAGTTGTGCTCCACGATGCCGGATATTCCGGTCGTGAGCAGCAGTGAGTCGGGTTCGGAGCCGAGCTCTCCCCACGCTCGCTTGGTACCGTTTCCCACGAAGCGCACCGACTCCTTGCGCCCTCCGAGCGCACGAAGAATCTCGGCGGCGTCTTCGATCGAGCGCGGCCGCAGCTCCTCCTTCATCAGAACCTCTCGGCCAGCCCGGCGCGCTCGAGTGGATGCTGGCGGTAAGGACCCGGCACCTCCCCGCAGAGGCGCGGCGTCGGCATGACCTTGCCGGGGTTGACGAGCTGGAGCGGATCGAACGAACACCTCAGGCGTTGGAACGCGTCTAAGTCCGGCTCGGAGAACATCTTCGGCATGTAGCGCTTCTTGTCGAAGCCGACGCCGTGCTCCCCCGTTATCGACCCCTCCGCATCGAGGCAGGCCACGAGGATCTCACCAGCGAGCTCCTCGGCCCTCTCCGCCTCACCGGGGACCGTGGGGTCGTAACAAACGAGTGGATGAAGGTTGCCGTCTCCGGCGTGGAATACGTTGGCCACGTTGAGCCCGTACTCGCGAGACAGCTCGTCGATGCGACGAAGCACGTCCGGTAGACGAGTGCGCGGTATCACGCTGTCCTGAACGTAGTAGCTCTTGGATACGCGTCCCATCGCCGCAAACGCGGCCTTGCGCGCCTTCCAGATCAGTTGCCGTTCGGTCTCGTCCTGCGCGATGCGCACTCCGTTTGCCCCCCGGCGCTTGCAGATCGCGGCAACTTCGTCGAAGCGTGCCTCGCACTCGGTCTCAACACCGTCGAGCTCCACAATCAGGGCCGCTCCGACGTCGAGCGGGTAGCCCGCGTGGGTAGCCTCCTCGCACGCACGGATCGACAAGCTGTCCATCATCTCGATGGCGCCCGGCACGATGCCGGAGGCGACGATGTCGGAGACGGCCTGCCCCGCCTGATCCGTCGAATCGAAATAGGCGACGAGCGTCCGCCACGACTCCGGGGTCGGGACCACCCGGAGAACGATCTCCGTCGCTATGCCGAGTGTGCCTTCGGAACCCACGAACGCGCCGAGCAGGTCGTAGCCGGGTCTGTCCCACTCCTTGCCACCGAAAGCAACGACCGCGCCGTCGGGCAGCACCACCTTCAGCCCGGTCACGTAGTTGGTCGTGAACCCGTACTTGAAGCAGTGCGCGCCGCCCGAGTTCTCGGCAACGTTCCCGCCGATCGAGCACACGATCTGGCTCGAGGGGTCGGGCGGAAAGAAGTGCGTGGGGGCCACCGCCGCCGAGACCTGAGTATTGGTCACACCCGGCTCGACTACCACGCGCTGGTTGTCGAGGTCGACCTCGAGGATGCGCCGCAGGCGCGTCAACACGATCAGCAGCCCGTCCTCGATCGGGAGCGCGCCGCCGGAGAGGCCGGTCCCGGATCCGCGCGCCACCCACGGAACCCTCTCCTCGTGGCAGAGGCGGACGAGCCGGCGCACCTCCTCGGCCGTTCCCGGAAGAGCCGCGACCGGCGGCCTGACCCGGTAGTGGAGCAAGCCGTCAGACGAGTAGGTCTCGAGCTGATGTGGATGCGTGAGCACGTGCTCCGAGGAGCAGATTCGGCGAATCCCTTCGAGGAATCGATCGTCCACGACCGCTCCCCCTCTCGACAGTTCGTTCTACTTTAGCCGTCGTGCACGTCGTGATCGCCCCGGACTCCTTCAAGGGGTCCCTACCCGCGCACGAGGTGGCCGAAGCGCTCGCCTCCGGCTTCGCCGACGAGTGGCCGGAGGCGGAGGTGACCACGTTGCCGTTGTCGGATGGAGGCGACGGCTTCGTCGACGCGCTCGTTCGCGCACGCCGCGGAGAGATCCATTCCCATACGGTCACCGGCCCGTTGGGGGAACCCGTCGATGCGCGCTTCGGTTACCTCCCGAGCGACGCCACCGCGGTCGTCGAGATGGCCCAGGCGTCGGGACTGCACCTGCTGCCACCGGCTTCGCGTGACCCACTGCGCGCCACGAGCCGCGGCACGGGGGAGCTGATGGTGGCCGCACTGGACGAGGGGGCCCGGTCGATCCTCGTCGGTATCGGAGGCAGCGCAACGAACGACGGGGGCGCGGGCATGGCGACCGCGTTGGGCGCGCGTCTCCTCGATACCTCCGGCGAGGACGTACGTCCCGGCGGCGCCGCGCTCATCGACCTCGCTCGCGTCGATACAGAGGGCCTCGATCCTCGACTGAGCGAAGTAGAGGTCCTCGTCGCGAGCGACGTCGACAATCCGTTGCTGGGCCCGCGCGGCGCGAGCGCGGTCTACGGGCCCCAGAAGGGTGCATCACCCCGGGACGTGACGCTGCTGGATGGCGCTCTCGCGCGTTACGCCGACGTCATAGAGGACGCGTTCGGCACAGACCTACGCGAGGAGCCGGGGGCGGGCGCGGCCGGAGGGCTCGGGTTCGGGCTGATGGCGTTCTGCGGAGCGCGCCTCGTCTCGGGGATCGATCTCGTCCTGGACACGGTGGGAGCCGACGACCTCTTCGCGCGGGCGGACCTGATCGTCACGGGTGAGGGTCGTGTGGACGATCAGACACTTTCGGGCAAGGTGCCCCACGGTGTGGCACGCCGCGCCCGAGCGGTGGGCGCGCCGGTCATCGTCGTCGGGGGTCGCGTCGAGCTCGACGACGACATGCTCGAACTGTTCCGTGCCGAGGGGATCGCCGGGGTCGTCTCGACGATGGACGCCTTTACGGACGAGACCGTCGCCCTCGATCCGGAGGCCACCGTGAGGCGACTCGTCCGCACGGGACGAGAGCTCGCGGAGCGACTCGCGGCGGGCGCCTGACGCACCGCGCGGAAGACGACGGTTGAGCCGTCGGCTGACAGAATGGGGGCATGCCGCACAGGGCAGCGGTTCTCACCGTCAGCGACGGGGTCTCGTCCGGGACGCGCAACGACGAATCGGGCGACGTGGCGGAGAAGTTCCTTCGCGAGCAGGGCTTCGACGTCGAGCGCGCCGTGGTTCCCGACGACTTCGACGAGATCCGGCGCTCCCTGAGAGGTTTCGTGCGCGCCGGGATGGACCTCGTCGTCACCACGGGCGGGACGGGGCTCGGCCCCCGCGACATCACCCCCGAAGCCACGCGACGAGTCATCAGGCGCGAGACGCCGGGGCTCGCCGAGCTGATGCGCAAGGCCGGGCTGGAAAAGACGCCTCACGCGGCGCTGGCGCGTGGGGTCGCCGGCGACCGTGACGGCACCCTGATCATCAACACGCCGGGAAGCCCCTCGGGGGTGAGGGACAGCCTCGAAGCCGTAGGCGAGCTCCTTCCGCACGCTCTCGAGCTGCTGGCCGGCCACACGCACCACAGCTCCAAACGAGAGCCTGCGTCCGAAGAGGCAGCGGTCGTCGCGACCGCCGTCAAGACGCACGGGAACCCGCCCTGCGAGATAGGTCAGAAGTTGATCGTCGGTCGCTCGGGTCCCCTCGAGGGGACGCTCGGCTGCGCCGAGTTCGACTCCCAGGCCGTCGCAGACGCGCCCGGCGTTCTTGCCGAGGGGGCCGCCGTCACGCGCACCTACGATCACGAGCTCGGAAGCGTCGACGTGTTCCTGGAGCCGCGACCGATCCCGGACACGCTCGTGGTGTTCGCCGCCACCCCGGTGGCCGCCGAGCTGCTGAGAGTCGGGAGATCGATCGGATACAGCACCGTGCTGGTCGAGCCGCGCCCCGAGCGCGTCACGCGCGCGCATCGCAAGGCGGCCGACCGGATCCTCGCCTCTCCAACGGCGCTCGATCTCGGGACGCGCGTGGACGCTGTGCACACCGATCACGACGCTCCCGATGTCGTGGACACTCTCGAGTCGTTGCTCCGATCCAAGGCTCGATTCGTCGGGGTCATGGGCAGCACGCGTCACGTCGGTCCACACATCGACGCGTTGAGATCGCGGGGACTCTCGGACGAGGAGCTCGCGCGGGTGAACACGCCCGTGGGCCTCGATATCGGAGGTCGCACTCCCGCCGAGATAGCGCTCTCCATCGCAGCCGGACTCGTCGCAAACCGAAACGAACGTGGAGGCGGATGGTTCGACCAGTAGGATGCCGCGCGCACAGAGGG
>JBOGWZ010000139.1:0-4779 GCA_050694075.1 Actinomycetota bacterium
TCCAAGAACATGATGAAGTCGATCTCGTCGAACAGCTCCGGCGCGTCTGCCAGGCCGAGCGCGAACCGAGTGAGGTCCGCTCTGCGGGCGAGACTTGCCCGAACGTCGTCCAGCTCCGCTATCTGCTGTGCCTCGGACTTGAGATCTCTCTGCGTGGTGTTCTCGATCTCCTGGATCGCGCTTCGGAGCTGTGTGCCCACTCGCTTTAGCTCCTCCGCCTCGACGTTGTTGGAGATGACCCCGGTGAGCGCGGTCGACAGAGCTAGGACCACGGCCACCAACAACGCGGCGAACGCCGCGACGAAGCGCGTACGGATACTGGACCGGACGCCGCTCCACAGCCACGCCGCGATTGCGATGTAGCCGAGGAGCTTGGCGGCATGAGAGGCGACGGCGTAGGGCTCCACCTCTCCCACGCCGAAACGAGCCCCCGGCACCACCGCCACGAGTCCCGAGGAGACCGCCAGCAGTAGCGCACCGAGGCCCAGCCGCCGAAGGGACCTGGCCTCCCCCCGCGACGAGCTGATCGTCGCGACGAGTGCGAGCAAGAGGGCCGCCCCCGCCGGCACCAGCGCGATCCCCTCACGGATCGTGAACGCGGCCCCCACGACGGTCCCCGATCGCATCGCACCGGAGACCCCGATGAGGACGGCCGCGAGACCGAAGGCCTCGAGGCCCAGGAGGAACTCGTCCCCGTCGATGTCGATGAAGGCGCCACCGTGCAACACCTGAGCTGCGGCGAGAGCCCCGAACCCGACGCTCATCGCCACACGATTGGACGCGGAGCCCGTCAGCAACTCCGGCCGAGTGAACGCCATGAGGGCGGCGCCACCCATCACCAGGAAGCCGAAGAACTCGACCGTGAAGTGGAGGGGGGTCGTCAGGGACGAGTCGAACATCTCCCAGCAAGTTTCGCACGGTGCGCTCCGTAGAGCCGGGTTGGGATCGCATCCGCGCGGCCGCCGGAGGGCCGCGGACTCACTTCAGCCCGTCGAGGTAGGACAGTGCGTCCTCGAACGTACCGACGGCCACGACCCGGATGTCTTCGGCGATGCCGCGCGCGTCGGCCGCATTGTCGGCGGGAGCAAAGAAGATCTCGGCCCCCTTCGCTTCCGCCGCGGCCACCTTCTGCTCGATGCCACCGATCGCCTCGACCTCTCCGTCACAGAGGATCGTCCCGGTGCCGGCGATGGCCCGACCGTGGGTGAGATCGTCCGGCGTCAGCCTGTCGTAGAGGGAGAGCGACATCATCAAACCCGCCGAGGGACCCGCGATCCGGCCGGTGTCGAACTCGGCGTCGACCCCCGCATCCAGTTCGTAGTTGAGGTCGTTCATCGCGACGCCGATGAAGGGATTGCTCGAGTCGAACGGGCTGCTCGCCGTCTTCAACTCGTACGTCCTGCGGGAGTCCCCCCGCAGGACGGTGAGCCTGATGGTTTCACCGATGTCCTGCGCCTTGATGGCGACGCCGACGTCACATGTGGTGTGAATCTGTCGCCCATCTATCCCGACGATCACGTCCCCCTTGAGGAGAACCTCGTCCGCGGCGTAGCCATCGATCGTGTTCACGATGAGCGCGCCGTCACCTCTCGCCCGGCCCAGCCCCAATGCCGCGAATACCACCTCACGGGCGTGACGCTTGGACGTCCGCATCTCCACCCTCTGCTGCTCGAGCTGGTCCTCGAGTGATCCCTCGCCGGTCACCTGCTCCTTGAGGACGATGTCGACCTCCGGCGAGAACGCAGCCTCGACCCACTCGGCCACGGTCACCTCCGGGTCGAGGTTCACGGTCGTCATGAACAGCTTGCCCTCGGAGGAGTATGTCTTTGCACCCACGACCTCGATGAGCAGAGATATGTCACGCACGGGACCGGGGCGGTACGCGTAGAACATCGGGAGGGGGACAAAGAAGGACGCACCCACGAGAAGCACTACCAGGACGACCGCCGCGATCCAGAAGAGGATGCGGGGCATCCTGACCGGCCGCACACTCGGGGGATCGGGAGGATCGCGCTCAAGCATCTCCGGTTGTAACACCGCCTGCGCGCTCTATCTTCGGACGCCGAGGAACACAGACTTGGCGCTCTCGAATGCCTCCAGACACTTTCCGGCGCCCAGCACCACAGCCTCGAGCGGCTGCTCCGTGAGGTACACCGGGACCTCGGTCTCCTGCGAGAGGAGCATGTCCATGCCCGAGAGCATCCCGCCGCCCCCCGTAAGCGTGATGCCGTTCACAAGGACATCCTGGACCAGATCGGGGGGAGACGCGGCGAGGCATTCCACGACCGAAGAGACGATCGTTCGGATCTGCTCGGTCAGCGCCTCGCGCATCTCCTCGGAGGTGAGGATCACGGTCTTGGGCAGGCCCGTGGCGAGGTCCCGCCCCCTGAGCTCGGCCTTCTCCTCTTGTGCCTTGGGGAAAGCCGACCCGATGGAGATCTTGATGCGTTCCGCCGTCCGCTCCCCGATCGCCATGGCGTACTCGCGCCGAACGTAGCTCTGAATCGCGCCGTCGAGGTCGAACCCGCCCACCCTCACCGCCCGGTTGGTGACGGTGCCGCCCAGAGACACAAGCGCGACCTCGCTGGTGCCGCCTCCCACGTCCACGACGAGGTTGCCCGTCGGCTCGTGGATGGGAAGATTCGCCCCGATCGCGGCCGCCATCGGTTCCTCGATCAGATAGCAGGAGCGCGCGCCGGCCGACAGAGTCGCCTCTTCCACCGCCCGCCGCTCCACCTCGGTCAGGGCGGAGGGCACCACGACCAGCGCTCGCGGGCGCGAGAAACGGCTAACGCCTGCGCGCTGCAGGATCAAACGGATCAGCTTTTCGGTGATATCGAAGTCGGAGATCGCGCCCGACCTCAGCGGACGCACCGCGACGATGTAGCCGGGCGTGCGTCCGATCATGTGCCATGCTTCCTCGCCCATAGCGAGGACGGCACCCGTCTCCTTGTTCAGCGCGAGAACGGTGGGCTCCGCGAACAGGATGCCTCTCTGGCGCTGGTAGACGAGGGTGTTCGCCGTCCCCAGATCGATGGCGATGTCGCGCGGCACTTTGTCTGCCTAGCGGCCTAGCTTGCGGCGCGCGCCCTCCTGCGCGCCTCGATGCGCCGCCGGGCCGCGGCGCGGCGATCGGCATCCAGGCTCTGCGCCGCCGGAACTTGCGTGTCGGTAGGCCGGGTCGGGAGCTCGGTCTCCGGTGAGATCGCGCGCAATCCGTCTTTGAACCCCTCAATCGAGGTCATGCGAGCGATGTGGCGGCGTTGGTACAGCCACAGTCTGAGGATCCCGAAGGCGGCAACCAGCACCAAGATGACCAGATAGATCACGAGCGTCTTCCTCCGATTCCGTGGTTGTTCGCATTAGGTCGATGCAAGGGTAGCCAGGGTACCAGCTGGGTCGACCCTTTAGGCAGAACGGCGCCGCGCCCGGCGGAGCGCCGCGGCCGCCCCCAATATCCCGGCCCCGGCCGCGGCCCCCCGGACAACGTCGGATCTGCGCATGCGGGACTTTCCGAAGCGGACGTAGGCGCGGGCCCGCTCCGCCACCTGTGCGAACGAGTCGGCGCTGGTGTGCTCGCAGACGAAGCCCGCGCTCTCGAGCTTTTCCGGTGAGACGACCCATGGGTGCATGACGTAGTGCAGCATGCCCGCCGGAGCTTCGGCCAGCCCCAGTCGCCACAACCGTTCGAGCACCGCGAAGGCACGCGGCTCTGAAAGCTCGACGCGTCGACGGCCGAGCACCTCCAACGAATCGTCGGTTGAGACCCAATCGCCGGGGCCGAGGTTGTACTCACCATCGAGATCCTCGAACACCGCGAACTCAAGCGCTCGTCCCACGTCATCCTCGTGCACGAACTGCCAGACCGGCGAATACCCCCTAACCGAGAAGAAGACAGGAAATTCGAGAAAGTGAGACCACGCGTTGTCGACGTTCGGACCAAACACGATGGCGGGTCGGAACACCACGAACTTCAGATCGGGGAACTCCTCGCGACACTCTTTGATGACGTACTCGACCTCGAGCTTGTGCGCCGGATATGAGAAGTCGAGATTCGCTCGCAACGGTGACTCTTCGGTCAGCGGGAAGTCGTTGTCCGGATGCGCGCCGTACACAGTTGCCGAAGACGTGTAGACGACCTTCCGAACACCGGCGCGGCCCGCGCAGCGGAACATGTTCTGACTGCCGGCGACGTTGACTTCGCGCATGAGGGCCTCGTCGTGGATCGGGTCCATGATGAACGCCAGATGCACGAGCACATCGACTCCACGGAGGCGCGCCTCGAACGCCGAGTTGCGGACGTCAAGGTGATCGAAGAGGAACTTGGGGTGCTCGAAGGTCGTGGGCCGCACGTCGAAGCCGAGCACCTTTCCGACCTTGTCGCTTGCCGTGAGGACCCCGATGAGCCGTTCCCCGAGGTACCCGGCGGCGCCCGTGACGGCGATGGTCGGTTTCCTCCGGGGCATGGCGCGAGCGTACAGAATGGAGCCATGAGCCAGGAACCGTTCGGCGACATCCCCCTGTTTCGGGAGATACAGCGGATCATGGCCTCGGGCGAGGGGCCGTTCAACCTCGAGATCGCCCGCCAGGTCGCCACCGCGGTGGCCACCCAGGGGGCGGCCGAGCCCCCGCCCCCGGCGGACGTGGCCCGCCGGCTGTCCGAGGGGGTACGCGCCTGCGAGGTGCTCCTCGCCGGCTACACCCGGCTCCCGCTCGACGAGCCGATGCGGTCCGAGGTCGTGGGCCGTGCGTGGTGGGTCGAGTCCACGCTCCGATCGT
>JBOGWZ010000140.1:0-4719 GCA_050694075.1 Actinomycetota bacterium
GGGGCGGCGATCCCGTCGCCCACCCGAGTGCCAGGGCCTCCGCGGCCGCCTTGGCCGCGGCGATCGCCGCAACCCCTCCCCCAACCGGCAGCACGATCGTCTCCGGGAAGGCCATCGAGTCGCCGCCGCCCAGAGACTCGAAGACCTCCAACCACGCGGTCTTCTTGCCCTCGAGACGGTAGGGCTCGGAGAACGTCGCGGCGTAGAAGGCGCTCGTCTCCTCCGCGATCTTGGCGGCGCGACGCCCCGCGTCGGCGATGGTCCCCTCTACCTCGACCAGATCGGCCCCCGCGGCGCGCACTTCTTTCTTGTTGGCCTCCGGCGCGGAGGCCGCCACCACAACGGTGAGCTCGATCCCGGCGCGAGCCGCGTACAGCGCCCACGCTCCCCCGGCGTTGCCGGCGCTCGGCATGACGATGCTCTTCACACCGAGCTCGACGGCGCGCGACATACCCACCGCCGCGCCGCGCGCCTTGAACGTCCCACCCGGTAGGAGGCCCTCGTCCTTGACCCAGACCTCGACGCCCAACCGCTCGGAGAGCCGGGGAGCGTGCAACAGGGGCGTCGCCGGCTCCCCGAGCTGGAGCGGAGGGCCTAGCACCGGAAGCAAGGGGCCAAAGCGCCACATCCCGGCGGGATGAGATCGGACGACGTCCAGCGGCACCGGCGAGAGCCGATAACGGACGAGCAACGTCCCGCCGCAGTCACATCTCTGGTGCAGGAGCGAGGCGTCGTGGGTCGCGCCGCAACGGGCGCACTCGAGGTGCGTGAGAAGGGAAGTCATCCGGCGAGGCTAACGAAAGCCAACCGGACATAACGCCATCCCCCTTGCCGACCATCCTCACCGGGCTCATCGTTCCGGGGGAGACGTCGACTCAAGGAGGGTGGATGGGCATACACATCGCACTCAGCGTCACCGACGTGGCCAGGAGCAAGGACTTCTACTCCAAGCTCATCGGTTCCGATCCCATGGTCGAGATGAACGACGGCGTGAGCGACCTCGTGCTGATCGCGCTCGACGACGGGACGATGATCGGTCTTCGCCAGCATCCGGCCTCGGACCCGAGCGATCGCTTCTCTCACGAGCGGGTCGGACTCGACCACTTTGCGATCCACCTGGACAACAGGGACGAGCTCGAGAAGAAGCAGGCCCGGTTGGAGGAGCTCGGCACCGCCCACTCCGGCATCCAAGAGGGCCCGTTCGGGCTGCATCTGAACTTCCGCGACCCGGACAACATCGCGCTCGAATACTTCGTAGCGGCGCAGTCCTAGACGAAGCCGAGGGCGGAGCGCGCCAGGGGGGACATCTTCTCGGGGCTCCACGGCGGGTACATCGTCATCTCGGCCGTGACCTCGCCGATCCCCTCGATGTACTGCGTCGCCTCCTTGATCTGCTCCTCGATCAGCGGGGCGATCGGGCAGCCCATGGTGGTGAGCGTGAACGTCACGTGGACGTTGTTGGCCTCGTCCACCGCGACCTCGTAGACGAGGCCCAGATTGACGATGTCGATGCCCAGCTCGGGGTCGTTGACGGTCTTCAGCGCCTCCTCGACCTGGGTCCGGACCTCGTTCGTAGTCACATCTTCATACTAAACGGGTGGTAGCACCCTTGGTCCCGGTCGGGCGGCGCGCTTCGATACGTGGATGGGCATAGCCATCGTGGTCGGGCTCTCGATCGGGGTCGTGGTGCTGGCCCGCCGCAGCCCGTCGCCGCGGGGCTGGGGGCGCGTCCTCCAGCCGATCGCCCAGGTGGCCTCGATCGGTGGCGGCGCCGGGGCCCTCGCCGGCGCCGTCGCAGGCGCGGGATCGCGCCTCGCCATGCGCGTGGTCGCAATCACCGACGGCCACACGAGCTTCACGATGGGTGGGTCCTTGGGCCTCGTGATGGGTGGGGCGGTCGCCGGAGGGCTCGTGGGTCTGGTTCTGGTCGCGATCCGGTCGGCGCTGCGACCGCGCGGTGCCCGTCTGGGCCTGCTGTTCTCGGTCCTGCTCCTTGGGTTCCCGGGGCTCCCGTTCCTGTTCGGAGGCGGCGAGATCGAAGAGCTCGGGATCCCCTGGGTGAACCAGCTGATGTTCGGCTCTCTGTTCGTGATCTACGGGGTTCTGGCCGAGAGGGCGATGCGCGCGCTCGAGGGCCGCATCAGACGTCCAGACCCAGTAACCGCGACGCGTTCCCCCTGAGCACGGCGTCCTTGGCCTCACCGAGCTCGAGCTCGTCGATCTCGTCGAGGATGCGTCCGGGGTCGAGCATCGGATAGTCGCTCCCCCACACGAAGCGGTCCGAGAGGCGCCCGCGCGCGTCTCGCTTCACCTCGAGGGGTATGTACTTCGGCCTCCAACCCGAGAGATCCACCCACACATTGGTCTTGTGCATCGCCGACGCAAGCACCTCGAGGTGCCACGGATAGCCGAAGTGCGCCATCACGACCGTGAGATCGGGGTGCCGGGCCGCGACGGTGTCCATCAGCAGCGGGCGTCCGAAGTCGAACGCGATCCCGGAGCCCCCGGGGACGCCCGCCCCCAGTCCCGTCTGTCCAACATGCACCACGATCGGGAGGCGGTGCTCTTCGCACTTGTCCCACAGCGGATCGAACTTCGGATCGTCCGGGTAGAACGCTTGGACCTGCGGGTGGATCTTGAGGCCCTTGAGGCCGAGGTCGGAAACCGCGCGCTCGAGCTCGTCGACCGCGTTTGCCTTGTGCGGATCGACCGAGGCGAAACCAACGAATCGCTCGGGATGGGCGCGACACACCTCCGCCACCCAGTCGTTGGTCAGAGGGGGGAGGCCCGTCGCGGTTTCCGCGTCCCACGCCAGCAGCACTCCGACCAGGTCCCAGCTCGCGTACTCCTCGGCCATCTCTTCGACCGTGCGCACCCGAACCTCCGACCGAAAGTACTTCGCGGTGGCCTCGAGCATCGGACCGATCGAGCCCTCGAGCCATTCACTCGTCGAGGCGTGGACGTGGAAGTCGATCGCGCGGGGCATCACCACTCCTCAATTGCGGGTTTGGCCGGCGAGCCTACAGGGGGGCTTCCTCGAGCATCTCTCTCAGGCGAGTCGCGACCGCAACCGGGTCTGGTGCCTCGGTGAGCGCGCGGACGACCACGATGCGACGCGCCCCGGCTTCGATCGCGGAAGGAAGCGTGTCGGGGGCAATGCCCCCCGTCACGAACCACGGGATGGAGATCACGGCGGCGGCGTGGCGGACTACGTCGAGGCCCGTCCCCGGGCGACCCGGCTTGGTCGGGGTCTCGCGCACGGGGCCGACGGAGAGGTAATCGATGCGCTCCCCGCCCCCCAGCTCCGCATCGATCTCGGCGCGCGCGTGCGTGGAGCGCCCCACGATCGCCCCGGCCCCGACGATGCGCCTCGCCACCGCCACCGGCAAATCGTTCTGGCCGAGGTGGACCCCGTCGGCTTCGAGCGCGAGCGCGACGTCGGGACGGTCGTTGACGATGAAGGGGATCCCGGCCGCGCGACACGCGTCTCGGATCGGCGCGCCGAGGCGCAACAGGTCGCCGGCCTCCATCTCCTTCTCCCTGAGCTGGACGACGTCGACGCCGGCCGCGGCGAGCTCGGGGAGCAGCTCCACGAGACTTCCGGCCGCCAAGCGGCCGGGAGCAACGAGATAAAGGCGCGCGCTCGCAAGTCCGCTCACAACGCGAGCTCGGCCGCCCCTCCGTGGCCCTCGTCCAGGTCCTCGTCCGGGCGATCGCCGTGATCGTCTTCGTATCCGCGCATCCGCTCCGCCACTCGCCTCATCGCGGGGCGCATCCGCAGCAGGGCCGCCGACACCAACCCGTAGGGAAGGACGTCGAGCAGCACCTCGTGCCAGCGCTTGTCGAGAAGGCTCGCCGCCGCGATCCAGGCGGCCACCAGCGCCAGGAGCACGCCGGCGAGGATCCTCGAAGCCTTGGATGCGGCGGCGGCCTCGATCCGCTCCCGGAAGCGCCGCATCGCGCGCCGGCCGTTGATCCGTCGCATGCGCAACCACGCGCGGCGCGCGGGATAGAAGCGCGCCATCCCTTCGACGAAGCCGAGCACCAGCGCCGCCGCAAGCGACGCGATCACTCCGGAGGCCATGCCCCCAGAGTATGAGACCTACTTGGGAGCCTTGACCCCCTTGCCGGCGGTGTACGTGAACGCCGCGTCGAAACCCGCACCCTGTTGGCCGCCGTACATGCACACGATCACGTGCTCCGCCGCCTTGGGGACGATGGCCGCCTCGCCGCCCGGCTCGCGGGTGTTGTAGCTGATCGTGGGTGGTGCACCTGCAGCCAAGGGGTCGGTCACGACTTGCTCCACGGTTCCGTAGTCGGAGAGATAGAAGTAGATATCGAGATCAACGTCACCCTGTCCCCCCGTGACCTTGAGCAGGAACGGCTTGTTCCAGGTCTTCTTGTCGACGTCGAAGTGATAGCCGATGATCCCGTTGTTGTTCCCCTGGGTCAGGATGAGCGCACGTCGGTGCAACCCGGCGTAGCAACCCGTGTCGTCTGTGAAAGGCGCCGGAAACGCGATCGAGCCCTCCACTTTCTGCTGCTTACCCTTGCCGGCTCCCGCGCCGGGCACGAGCGCGAGGACGAGCCCCCCCGTCATCACCACCACGGCGAATCTCTTCATCCGTCCTGCCTCCCACTTCGAGATGTCCTGAGGCAGAGATTCGCCGGAGAGGCCCGATTCCCCTCCAGTGGGGGAACCCCGGCGCCAAGGCGCCT
>JBOGWZ010000141.1:0-4699 GCA_050694075.1 Actinomycetota bacterium
TGGCGTTGTCGTAGCCCAGTACCTGCTCGTTGTAGAACTGGCGCGCGAACGCGATGCGCGATTCTGTGGCCGTGAGCTCTTCCTGCAACGCCAAGAAGTTCTCGTTGGCCTTGAGGTCCGGATAGGCCTCCGCGACCGCGAACAGCTGACGTAGCGCCTGGGTCAGCATGTTCTCCGCCTCCGCTTGCCGCTCGACGCCCTGCGCGGCCACGGCTTGCTGTCGAGCTCTGGTGACCTCCTCGAATGTCTGACGCTCGTGTACCGCGTATCCCTTTACTGTTTCGACGAGGTTGGGGATGAGGTCGTGGCGACGCTTGAGCTGCACATCGATCTGGGCCCACGCCTCTTCGATCCGGTTACGGAGCCGGACGAGGCGGTTGTACATGAGGATCAGCGCGATCACCACGACCGCGATGATTCCGAGGACTATCCACTGCATGACTTCCTCCCTGGGTTGAACGCGGTAACAGCCTGAGGCACTTCGGCTTCATAGGCAAGTGGAGTTCGCTGCTCGGCTCGACGCGTCGCCTCCTCGCTCGGTCCTCGAAGCCTCCGACGCCTACGGCGTCGTTGGCTCCTGCGGAGGCTTCGTCGGCGAGCGTCGGCCTGCGCTGCTCAGGCGGAAGGGAGCAAATGTCGCGGCCAACTAGACTCGTGCCATGAGGGTCTCGATCGAGTACTGCGCGCAATGAGGCTACGGACCTAGGGCCGTCGGTCTGACGGAAAGGTTGCTGGAGGAGTTCGAGCACGACATCTCCGACCTCGTCCTCATCCCCTCCCGGGGTGGGGTCTTCGAGGTCGAGATCGACGATCGCCTCGCGTTTTCCAAGAAGGAGACGGGCCGCCACGCCGAACCCGACGAGATCCTCGCGACCGTCCGCAATCTGCGCCAAAGACCGGAGGGAAGCGAACGCTAGCGGCTCTGGAGCATCTCGCCGAGCTCGAAGGCGAGGTCGAGTGACTGCCGAGCGTTCAGGCGAGGGTCGACGAGCGCGTAGTAACGCTGGCCGAGCTGATCGTCGAGGATCGCCTCGGCCCCCCCAAGGCACTCGGTGACGTCCTCGTGGGTGATCTCGACGTGGATGCCGCCCGGGATGGTTCCCTCCTGCTGATGAACTGCGAAGAAGCCTTTGATCTCGGCCAGGATGTCGTCGAAGCGCCGAGTCTTTCGTCCCGAAGCCGTCGAGAAGGTGTTGGCGTGCATCGGGTCGCAGAGCCAGGTGACCTCTCGACCGGCGTCGCGTATCGCCTGCACGACGGGCGGGAGCGCGCGCTCGACGTTACCGGCTCCCATTCGCGTGATGAAGGTGAGCCGCCCCGGTTCGTTGTTCGGGTTCAGCCTGTCGCTCAGCGCAAGCGCATCAGCAGGTGTTGCTGTGGGGCCGAGCTTGCTGGCGACCGGGTTGCCGACCCCGGACAGGAACTCCACGTGCGCGCCGGCGGGCTGCCGCGTCCGATCTCCGACCCACAGCAGATGCGCCGAGCAGCAGTACCAGTCGCCGGTAAGGCTGTCGCGCCGCGTCAGCGCTTCCTCGTAGCCCAGTAGCAGCGCCTCATGCGACGTGTAGAAGTCGACCTCGTGGAACGTCGGATCGGCCGCGAGGTCCAACCCGCATGCGGCCATAAACCGCAGCGCTCGGTCGATCTGTCGGGCGATCTGTTCGTAACGTTGCCCCTGCTTGCTTGCGGCCACGAACTCCTGGTTCCACACGTGTATCTGGTGGAGGTCGGCAAAGCCTCCCTTTGTGAACGCGCGGATCAGGTTGAGAGTGGCCGACGACTGGTTGTACGCGCGGACCAGGCGCTGAGGATCGGCTCGCCGTGACTGAACATCGAAGGCGGGGTCGTTGACGGCGTGTCCACGGAACGTGGGAAGCGCGACCCCCTCGGACTCTTCGCTCGGTGACGATCGAGGTTTTGCGAACTGCCCGGCGATGCGTCCGATCTTGACCACGGGCAGACCCGCCGCGTAGGTAAGCACGACGGCCATCTGCAGGATGATCTTGAGCTTGTCGCGGATGGCGTCGGCCGAGAAATCGCCGAATACCTCGGCGCAATCACCGGCTTGCAGGACGAACGCCTCCCCCCTTCCAGCGCGCGCGAGGGCCTCGGTCAGGGTGCGCGCCTCACCGGCGAAGACCAGCGGTGGAAGGCGGCGTAGCTCGATCAACGCTTCCTCCAACTCCACCGGCTCGGGCCACTCCGGTTGCTGCGCGGCGGGCAGGCGCCTCCATGAGTCGGGGGTCCATGTCTCCTGCATCGCCCCATCGTCGCGTGCCAGGGCTCGCCCGTGGGACGATTTATCCACCCATGGTGAAGACTGCCGACCTGGTCACCCTCGACGAGATCCAGGACGCCCGCGGAATCCTTCGGGACGTGGCGGTAAGGACCCCACTCGACCGTTCTCGCTCGCTGTCGGATGTCGTCGGGGGTGAGGTCTTCGTCAAGTGCGAGAGCCTTCAGCGCACCGGCTCGTTCAAGATCCGCGGCGCGTACAACCGGATCAGCCGCCTATCGAACGGTGAGAAGAGCGCCGGCGTGGTCGCAGCCTCCGCGGGCAACCACGCGCAAGGGGTGGCACTCGCGGCCTCCCTCTTGGGGATCCCGTCCACAGTGTTCATGCCCGCGTTCGCGAGCCTCCCGAAGGTCGAGGCGACCAAGCGCTACGGCGCGACGGTCGTCCTCACCGGCAAAGACTTCGGTGCCGCCTACAGCGCCGCCCAAGAGCACGCGGCCGGCTCGGGCGGGGTGTTCGTGCACCCGTTCGACCACCCTCACGTGATCGCCGGTCAGGGCACGATCGGATGCGAGGTCGTGGAGGACCTCGATGAGATCGGCTCGCTTGTGGTGCCCGTGGGTGGGGGCGGGCTCATCTCCGGCATCGCGGCGGCGATGCGCGCGCTCAAGCCGCGGGCGCGGATCGTAGGGGTCCAGGCCGCCGGAGCGGCGGCGTTTCCACCATCGCTTGCCGAAGGACGAGCCGTACGCCTCGACAACATGTCCACGATCGCAGACGGGATCGCCGCGAATTCTCCGGGGGAGCTCACCCTCGCTCACGTGTCCGCCCTCGTCGACGAGGTGGTGACCGTCTCGGACGATGCGATCGCGCAGGCGCTCGTGTTCGCAGCGGAGCGGATGAAGCTGGTGCTCGAGCCGGCGGGAGCCGCGGGTGTTGCCGCCGTGCTCGCGGGGCTCGGCGATCTCGTCCCACCGATCGTCGTCGTCCTGTCGGGGGGCAACGTCGATCCGCTCTTGCTGCTTCGCGTGATCCGCTTCGGGCTGAGCGCGTCGGGCCGCTATTTCGCGTTCCGCACCCGGCTGACGGACCGTCCCGGCGAGCTGCACAGGCTGTTGGGATTGGTCGCGGAGAAGGCGGCCAACATCGTCGGCGTCGAGCACCACCGTGCGGGCGTGCGCGTCCATCTCGAGCAGGTAGACGTCGCTCTCCAGGTCGAGACTCGTGGTCCGGAACACATAGCCGAGCTCATCGAGCATCTGACGACCCACGGCTACGTGGTCGAACGCCTGTAACCGCGGCCTTACGCTGTGCCCCGATGGCACTCGAGATCGCCCGCGTACGCAAGCTGGTCAGGCCCCTTCTCGATGAGGACATCGGCCGCGGTGACGTCACCACCCAGGCGGTCCTTCCCCCCGACCTGAGGGGCCGAGCCCGCATCGAGGCGCGTTCGCCGGGCGTCCTGGCAGGGCTCGACGTGGCGCGGTGCTGTTTCGAGGAGGTGCACGGGGCCGACTTCTCGTGGGCTCCCGCCGCCCGCGACGGGCAGACGGTCGTGCCCGGCGACGTGGTCGTGCGGCTGGAGGCTCAGCTCGCCTCGATTCTGACCGCGGAGCGCACCGCGCTGAACCTGCTCTCCAAGCTTTCCGGGGTGGCGACCGCCACAAGAGACGCGGTCCAGGCAGTTGATGAACGCCCCGTGAGGATCGCGGACACGCGCAAGACCACGCCCGGTTTGAGGTACTTCGAGAAGTATGCGGTGGTGGTGGGCGGAGGCGCGAATCACCGGGCGGGCCTCGACGACGGTGTGTTGATCAAGGACAACCACATCGCGGCGGCCGGTGGGGTCGCGGAAGCTGTAAAGCGAGCTCGTGCGGGTGTCTCTCACGGACTCAGGATCGAGGTCGAGGTAACCGACCTCTCCGAGCTAGATGAGGCGTTGGCGGCAGGAGCCGACGCAATCCTTCTAGACAACATGGCCGTCGGCGACGTACAAGTAGCAGTCGGCCGCGCCGGAGGGAAGGCATTGCTCGAGGCCTCCGGCGGGATCAACTCGAGCAACGTGGCCGAATACGCGGCCACCGGGGTGGACGTGATCTCCCTCGGAGCCATCACCCATTCCGCACCGCACATCGACTTCGCGTTGGAGGTAGAGAAGTGAGTGCTCTAGCCGCACGTGAGCTGGACCGAACATGGGCTGCGGAAGTAAGACGACTCGCGGCCGAGAAGGACGCGGTCATCCTCGCCCACAACTATCAGGTGGGCCCGGTGCAGGATGTCGCCGATCACGTGGGCGATTCCTTGGAGTTGTCGCGTATTGCCGCGGATGTCGACGACTCGACCATCGTTTTCTGCGGGGTCCACTTCATGGCGGAGACCGCCAAGATCCTCGCCTACGAGAAGCGGGTACTGATTCCCGACCCCAACGCGGGTTGTTCGCTCGCGGCGTCCATCACGGCCGAT
>JBOGWZ010000142.1:0-4697 GCA_050694075.1 Actinomycetota bacterium
TCAACCGCGACCGCGCCTACAACCGTCTGCGCGAGCGGTTCCCGAGCTGGGAGCAGGTGCTCGACGCTCCGACCGAAGAGATCGCCGACGCGATCCGTCCGGGGGGCATCGCGGACGTCAAGGCGCGACGCATCCAGGAGATCCTCGGAGAGATCGAAGGACGGGAGTCGAAGCTCGACCTCGGGCGTCTCAACGAGCTCGGAGACGCGGACGTTGTGGACTACCTCGTCTCCTTACCGGGGGTCGGGCCGAAGACGGCAGCGTGCGTGCTTCTGTTCGCGATGGGCAGGGAGGCATTCCCTGTGGACACCCACGTCCATCGGGTTGTGGATCGACTGGGACTCGTTGCTGCGGGGAGCGCGGAGGCGGCCCACCGCGTGCTCGAACCGGCGATCCCTCCGGGGCTGCGCTACGAGTTGCACATGCAGCTCATCCGCCACGGGCGCGAGACATGCAAGCCGCACACACCCCTCTGCTCGCACTGCGTGCTGTTCGATCTCTGTGACGCCGGACCCACCTTGGTGGCGTCCGGCGCGGCCCGCTAGGCGATTGGTGCGTCCCCGCCTTCGCCTTCACCAACGCTGAAGCGAAACCCCTCGGTTTCCTGGATGGCATCCAGGGTCTTGTCGTCCAGCAGCATCGCCACCTGAGGTTCCAGGAAGACCTGGGCCCCCGCTTCCTCCACTACCTGATCACGCTCGGCCGGGCCCTCCGCGAGCGATAGCTCGAGCGAGGCGTGGCTCTCGTCGATGGGCGTGGCCGAGATCCTCATGCCGGCACCCTCGGGCATCGGCGAAGAGGAAACGATCGTGTTGATCGCGACGGCCGCGTTCTCGGTGATGGTGAGCATCCGGCTCGACCCCCTTGATAGACGTCAGCTACCCCGCGCGTACCCGAGGCCTGAGAGCGGGAAACTCGGACGGCTAGCGGATGTGAGGGGCCAGGGCGAGCACGACGTTGACCAGGAAGAGGAGCGAAACGAGCAGTTCCAGTCCGCGGTTCCGTAGTGGAAGATGCTTCTCCTGCTTGGCGAGGATGGCCGTCTCCTTCCGGTCGGTGCTCGGTTTCCCAACTTACGGGAGTCAGATCGCCGCGGGTATAGCCCGAAAGGCCTAGATACTCACGAGCGGGTGAGGGGAATCGAACCCCCGTAGCTGGCTTGGGAAGCCAGTGCTCTGCCATTGAGCTACACCCGCGGGAGGCTGAGATTGTAACGGCGGGGCTGCCGGTGGCTCCCCTAGACTGCGGCCATGATCCTGTCGGACCGCGACATCAAGCAGGCGATCAAGGATGGTCGGATCGGGATCGAGCCGTTCGACGAAGCCGACGTCCAGCCCTCCTCGGTCGACCTTCACGTCGACCGCTTCTTCCGGGTCTTTCACAACGCCCGACACCCCTTCATAGACGTGAAGCAGCCGATGGAGGACCTAACCGAGCTCGTGACGGTCGAGGAGGACGACCGCTTCATTCTCCATCCCGGCGAGTTCGTCCTCGGCTCGACACTCGAATACGTAAAGCTGTCGGACGATCTGGTCGCAAGGCTCGAGGGCAAGAGCAGTCTCGGCCGCCTCGGCCTGCTCATCCATAGCACCGCAGGGTTCGTTGACAGCGGCTGGGAAGGTCACCTCACACTCGAGCTGTCCAATGTTGCGAACCTGCCGATCACGATCTACCCGGGCATGAAGATCGGCCAGATCAGCTTCTTCCAGATGACTTCACCAGCGGACAATCCGTATGGATCCAAGGCGGTGGGCTCCAAGTACCAGGGACAGAAGGGACCGACTCCGTCCCGTTACTTCGAGAACTTCCGCGGCTCCTAGGTCTTCTGCCTGTCCTCCTCTTCCGCCTGGTGACCGGGCCCGTTGCCGTTCGCCTTAGCTGCGGACGACTCGGGATGGAACTCGATCGACTCGAGGAGGATCTGCGCAACATCGCGCACGGACATCTTGTCTTCCGCCTTACGCTCCATGATCCCGTCGGAGAGCATGATGTTGCAGAAGGGACATCCCACCGCGAGGGTGTCGGACGCGGAGGCTAGGGCCTCGTCGGTGCGCTCCGTG
Organism: Actinomycetota bacterium; assembly: GCA_050694075.1. Classification (GTDB taxonomy): domain Bacteria; phylum Actinomycetota; class CADDZG01; order CADDZG01; family WHSQ01; genus JBOGWZ01. The sequence goes on from JBOGWZ010000142.1 coordinate 2,061, forward strand.
TTCATCTTCTTGCCCATGCGCTCTTCCATCCACATGCGGGCGCCGCCGGCGCCACAGCAGAACGTCGCGTGGCGATGTCGGTGTAGCTCCTGGTATTCCGTGCCCGGGATCGACTCGATCACTTCGCGAGCACCGCGCCACACGTCGTTGTGGCGTGCCAGGTAGCACGGGTCGTGGTACGTGATCGCCTCCTCGATCGCGCCGTCCGGCTTCAGACGGCCGTCCCTGACGAGCTGCGCGAGGAACTCGGTGTGATGGATCACCTCGAATACCCCCCCGAACTGAGGGTATTCGTTGAAGAGCGTGTTGAAGCAGTGAGGACATGACGTGACGATCTTCTTGACGTCGTAGCCGTTGAGCGTCTCGATGTTCTGCTCGGCGAGCATCTGGTAGATGTACTCGGCCCCCATGCGACGCGCCGGGTCGCCGTTGCAGTTCTCTTCCTCGCCCAAGACTGCGAACTTCACGCCGGCGAGCTGCATCAGCCTGGCGAAGTCGTACACGACCTTCTTGTTGCGATCGTCGTACGCCCCCGCGCATCCCACCCAGAACAGCACCTCGGCATCGGGGGTGTCCGAGATGTGCGGGATCTCCAACGGCTCCTGTTTGGACGTGCCCTTCATCCACTCGGTCCGGGCCTGAGGGGGCTGGCCCCACGGGTTGCCCGTGGTCTCCATGCCTTGGAGCGCGCTTTGCATCTCCCGCGGGAATCGCGACTCGCCCATCACGAGGTTACGTCGCATATCGACGATCGCATCTATGTGCTCGATGTTCACCGGGCACGCCTGCACGCACGCGCCGCAGGTCGTGCAGTCCCAGATCACCTCGTCCTCGATGACGTCGGGGTTCAGAGGTGGCAGCGCCTCGACGGCCTTCGCGAACTCCTCTTCGCTCGTGCGCTTCGCCGCGAGGAGCGCGGGACCGTGCTGGAAGAGCGCGTCTCGCATGTCCATGATCAGGAGCTTCGGAGAGAGGGGTTTGCCGGTATTCCACGCCGGACACTGCGACTGGCAGCGTCCACACTCGGTGCATGTGTAGGTGTCGAGCAGTTGCTTCCAAGTCAGATCGGTGACCTTGGCGGCGCCGAAGACGTCCTCCTCCGACATCTCCTCGAGATCGATGTGCATCGGCTTGAGTGCGCCCTTTGGACGCTCCGAGGTGAAGAGCACGTTGAACGCCGACGTGATGATGTGCAGGTGCTTCGAGTAAGTGATGTAAACGAGGAATCCGAGGATTATCAGCGAGTGCCACCATAGGAATACCGAGTCGTACGCCTCGACCGTGTCCGTTGCCAGGCCGTCGAAGAGCCGCGCGGCACCATCGGAGACGGGCGTCCACTCCGGGTCATAGGGAAAATGCCCCAGCGTGATTTGCGTGGCGCGGGACAGAAGGATCGTGATCATGATGCCGCCTATGGCAAACAAGATGTAGTCGGCTTCTTGAAGGTGTGATCCCTTGAATCGCCCAGGACGCTGAAACTTCCGTATCCCGAACGCGGCCACGATGCCCACGAGCACCGCGATGATGAACGCGTCTTGAAGCGCGCCCAAGGGTTCCCAGCGACCGATCAGAGGAAGGTGGAAACCTTGCTGGTAGAAGGCTCCGAACGCCTCTACGATCGTGGTGAAGAGGATCAGGAACCCCCAGAAGATCAGGAAATGCATGACTCCGGGGACTGTCCACTGGAGCAGCTTGCGCTGGCCGAGGACCACGACGAGCTCGTCCTTGATCTTTCGCGCCCAGTTGCGCGGGAGCCGGTCATCGGGGCGTCCGAGCCGCAGGAATCCGACAAGATCACGCGCGCGTAGGGCGAACGCGGCCACGCTGGCAAGGATCAGGAGCGTCATCAAGAGCTTTTGGAGCACCGCGTAGGCCTCCCGTTCTTTATCGAAGAGCCGGGTACCGCCGTGGCGCAGTATAAGAGGGCATGGCCGAACGCACGAAGGTCGAGACAACCGCCGGAGCGGTCTCGCTCGCGCTCGATGGTCCGGAGGACTCCCCCACGCTCGTCGTGCTCGCTCCCGGCGCGGGCGCGGGTTTGGACTCCGACTTCATGGTTGCCATCGCCGATGGACTGGCCGCGCGCGGCCTCCTCGTCGCGCGTTTCAACTTCTTTTACATCGAGAAGGGGAAGCGCTCACCCGATCGGCAGCAGGTACTCGAAACGACCTTCAGCGAGGTCGTGAACGATCTCGAGCCGCGGCGCGGGGGGCGGCGCCTCGTGCTCGGAGGCAAGTCGCTCGGGGGCCGGATCGCGTCCCACGTCGTGGCCGCGGGGACGCAGGCAGATGGTTTGGTCTTTCTCGGCTATCCGCTGCACGCCCCAGGACGACCTGATCGCGTCCGAGACGCCCATCTGCGTGAGATATCGACGCCGATGCTCTTCGTGGAGGGGACCCGCGACCCGTTCTGCCCTCTTTCCACGCTGGACGAGGTCCGCTCGCGCCTGACGGCCGCGACGGAGGTCGCAATCATCGAGGGCGGCGACCACTCCTTCAAGGTACGGGCATCCTCCGGGCGAACGACGCGGCAGGCGTGGGCCGAGGTGGTGGACGTCACCGCCGCGTGGTTGGAAAGGCTCGGCTAACGGCGCGCATCGAGGATTACGGACTCATAGGGGATACGCACTCGTGCGGG
>JBOGWZ010000143.1:0-4655 GCA_050694075.1 Actinomycetota bacterium
TGCCCGGTGGTCGTGCTGTCGGGCGATGCCTTCGGCAGCATCGCCACCGGCGACGCGGTCACGATCGACGCGACCGGACGGGATCCGGCGCGTGTCTACGTCACAGCCGCGTCTTGACGACGCGACCAAAGGCTCCGAGCAAGTCCTTGACGGCTCCCGCCTTGGCGGGAAGGCCCCGCGCCCCGAGCACCGTGGCCAGCGCCCGAAACGCCGCGGCCGAGTCCTCGTCGTAGGGGTACCAGTACAGCTTCTTCATCTTCGGGGTCAGGTTGTGAGCGACATGGGTCGGGATCGTGAACTCGCGGATCCCGAGCTCGCCGTTCAGCCGGCCGAAACCGGATTCCCCCACACCGCCCCACGGCCCCCACGGCATCCCCGGCAAAACTCCGTGCTCGTTGGACCCGACCGATCCCGCCCGCAGACGGCGCATCAGCGAATCGGCCTTCTTACGGTCACTCGTCCACACGGAGGCGGTCAGGTTGACGCCGTCCTCGTTGGCCCGGCGCACCGCCTCCTCCTCGTCGCGCACGCGCGTCAGCACGAGAACCGGTCCGAACGTCTCCTCCTTTACGACGTCCATCTCCTCGTCCACGTTCTCGAGGATCGTCGGCGCGTACCAGAGCGTCCCGTCGGCGTTCTTGATACCGGCCTCCGGCCCGCCCGCGAGCACCGTCGCCCCCTTCTCGACCGCGTCGGAAACGTGACGCTCCACGATCCCGAGCTGGCGAACGAACGTAAGAGATCCGACATCGAGGTCCCGCCCCTGTCGCACCCGGCCGAGCTTGCCCACGAGACGCTGCTTGAAGTCATCGGCGACGCTGTCGACGACGTAGGCGCGCTCGATCGAGCAGCACGTCTGTCCGGCGTTGAAGAACGCGCCCCACAGCACGCCGGAGGATGCGACCTCCAGGTCGGCGTCGTCGCACACGATCGCCGAGTCCTTACCGCCGAGCTCCATCACGACGGGAGTCAGGTGCTTGGCCGCGGCCGCGCAGATCTTGCGCCCGGTCGGAGGGGAGCCGATGAACGAGATCTTGTCGCACGGCGCGTCGACCAGGGCCGCCCCCACATCTCCGCCGCCCTGGATCACGGTCGCCACACCCGACGGGAGCGGCTCGAGCACGTCCCGAATGAGCTCACCGCAGGCGGGGGTGACCTCCGACGGCTTGACCACGACACAGTTGCCGGCGAACAGCGCGGGAGCGAAGGCAAGGAAGCAGTTGGTCACCGGGTAGTTCCACGGCGTTATGCAGCCGACGACGCCGAAGGGTCGCCACTCGATCCGCGAGGAGACGCCAAAGAGCAGACCGGGGACCCGCCCGACCTTCTGCGGCTGGAGCGCTCGCGCCGCGGCGCGCTCGAGATAGGCCAGCATCATCAACGGGGGGAAGACGTCGTGCGCCAGCGCCTCCGCCTGGGGCTTGCCGCACTCGGCCGCGACCGTCGTGACGATGTCGTCCATCTTGTCGTAGATCCGGTAGCGCACCTCGCGCAGCATGTGGACCCGCCCCTCGAGCGGGGTCGCGGCCCACTCCGGTGCAACCTTTCGGGCCTGAGCGACTATCTCTGGGACCTCGGCGGGATCGGTGGTGGTGATCTGACGCATCACGTCCCCGGTGGTGGGGTTGAAGGACTTGAGCTTCTTGGCCCTGGTCCTCGGCCTCGTCGTCTTCGCCGTTCTCGTGGCCATCTACCGCTCCTCTCGCTGCCCGCCGGTGAAGGGTGGCATCAAGGTTATCTCCGCTCCCTCCGGCACCCGGCGGTCGAGGGTCGCCTGCACGCCGTCGACGAGGACGGAGAACGCCAGACGCCGCGGAGCGCCGAGCCGGTCCACGACGTCGCCGACGGTTGCGTCGTCCTCGATCTCTATCTCCGCTCGGTTCCCTGCTGCGGCCTCGGGGAGGTGCTCGCGCATCGAGCCGAAGCAGATCACGGAGACCTTCATCGCCTCCACCCTAGCGGCCGCTACGCTGTCCGGCCCATGATGCGCCTCGGCGACTGCAACGACCTCCCCCGGCCCCTGGCGACCTATCTCGAAGCCCTCGTCTCCGTTCTCGAAACCCATCTGGGGGCTCGGCTGCGCGCGGTCTGCGTCTACGGCTCGGTCGCGACGGGGTCGTTCGTTCCAGGAGCCAGCGACGTCGACGTCGTCGCCGTCACCGAGAGATCTCCATCGCGCGCCGAGAGGCTGTCGCTGGCGGAGCGACTGTCACACGATAGCCTGCCGTGTCCGGCCCGCAAGCTCGAGTTCGTGCTCTATGCGGCGGGCGCGGCGCGAGATCCCGCCGGAGCGGACTCGTTCGATATGAACCTCAACACGGGGGCCGGCATGGAGGACGACGTCTCGCTCGATCCGGCCACACAACCGCGCCACTGGTTCGTCATCGACAGGGCGATCTGCCGCGACCTGGGATGCTCGCTCCTGGGCCCCCCTCCGGGCGAGGTCTTCGCGCCGGTCCCGGAGGGAGCGTTGCTCGACGCCCTGCTCCGGTCTCTTCGCTGGTACGCGGAGCACGAGCCTTCGGACGCCAACACGGCCCTCGCCGCGTGTCGCGCCTGGAGGTTCGCGGTCGAACGCAGATGGGCGCCGAAGGACGAGGCCGCGTCGTGGGCGGCCGAGCGCTACTCGGATCCGGAACTGATACGGATCGCGATCCGAGCCCGTTCGGATGGGTTGCCGGCATCGCTCGACCGTGATCGCGTGCGGGAACTGCTCGAGCATGTGCGCTCCGTCGTGGACGCAGGATCCGCTACCTCAACGTAGCCGCGACGTCGGCGTTTCACGTCCAAGGAAGTTCAACGGGAGGGACATCTCGATAGCACGAAGGGGGAATCGACACCGAGAAGTGCTCCCGCAGAAGTCGCAGATCTCGGATGTCTTTCGCTTTGAGGTCATAGCCGAGATGGTGCCTGACCTGCAGGTCGGGCGTCGTGCATCGAACGCTTCTTCCTCCTATCCGTCCGAGGCCGCGAGTGCCCTCTGCCGAGTAGAGGCCCCAGGCCCCCGTGTGAGACAGCTGCTGCCACCCGTTGTGGGCCTCGTCGATGAGGACGGGGTGAACGTCCGCCTCCCGCCCCGTGCCATCGACCATCACCAGCTGCGCGGGAAGACCGGGTTTGCGACCCGCATCGTGGATGAACCCCATGTCTGTGAGGACGCGTGCGGCGGCGGCCAGCTCGTCTCGGTCGACGACCACGTCGAGGTCGCGGTGCTCTCGGGTTTGGCGACCGATCAATGCGTCTATGGCCCAGCCGCCTTCAAGCAGAGTCGATATCCCGGCGCGTGAAAAGGCGTCCAGGATGCGGAGAACGTCACGCTCTTGCATGGATCGCTGCTCCTCTCGTCGCGGCGCGATGAATCCACGGTCCGAGATCCGATGAGAGAGGAAACAGCTCTACATGCGGTCAGGATAGCGCCAAAGCGAGGGGCGCCTCCTAAGAAGGCGCCCCTCGCACCAGTGGGGAAGGAGACTCTTACTTCTCGATCGGGACCCCGACCAGGCTCCCGTACTCGGTCCACGATCCGTCGTAGTTGCGCACGGTCGAGAAGCCGAGCAGCTCCTTCAACACGAACCAGCTGTGGGAGCTGCGCTCGCCGATCCGGCAGTACGCGACGACGTCCTTGTCGGACGTGATGCCCTCGGCCTCGTACAGCTTCGTCAGCTCGTCCGCCGACTTGAAGGTGCCATCCTCGTTGACCGCCTTGGACCACGTGATGTTCGAGGCGCCGGGGATGTGGCCGGGCACCTGGGCCTGCTCCTGGGGGAGGTGCGGGGGCGCGAGAAGCTCGCCCCGGAACTCCTCCGGGCTGCGGACATCGACGTAGGCGCCGCCGCCCTTTCTCACCCGCTCGATGACCTCCTCTCGGAAGATGCGGAGCTGGGGTTGCTCCTTTCCGAGCTTGAAGGTGGCGGCGCCTCGGCTCGGTACGTCCTGGTCGAGGAGACGGCTCTCGAGCTCCCACTTCTTGCGGCCCCCGTTGAGGAGCTTCACGTTGTCCACGCCGCGGTACTTGAAGAGCCAGTACGCGTAGGCGGCGAACCAGTTGTTGTTCCCGGAGTACAAGACAACCGTCTGATCCGACGAGACCCCCTTGCCCCCCAAAAGCTCGGCGAGCTGATCGGACGAGATGAACTCCCGTCGGGGAAGATCGTGCAGCTCGGTCTCCCAGTTGATCGAGATCGCGCCCGGTATGTGGCCCTTGTCGTAGGCCGAGGTGTCCTCGTCCACCTCCACGATCGCGACGTCCTTGTCTTCGAGGTGCTGTTCGAGCCAGTCCGTCTCGACGAGCACCTCGGGGTTTGCGTACTCAGCCATGCTCTCCTCCTTCCACCTGCTCGGACTCCATCAGTTCACGTACGCGGGTTAGCTGTCCAGAGGCGTCGGCGAGCATCCTCTCGAGGATGCGAAACTCGACCTCGAGCTCGGTCTCGGCGCGCCGCGGCGGCTCCTCGGGTACCTCGACCCCGGCCTCGGCGAGCGCACCGGCCTCGCCCTCCCACGTGAAATAGACCTTGGCCGGGCGCCCCTTGGTCCGCCGGCGCGTCTCCGTCGCCAGGAACCCTGCCTCTACCATCAGATCGAGGTGGGCGCGGGCCACGTTCGGGTGGATCTTGAAGTGATCGGCGATCTCCTTGACGGTCTTGGGGCCGCTC
>JBOGWZ010000144.1:0-4644 GCA_050694075.1 Actinomycetota bacterium
GGCACTGCCGGGCGGACGTTTGCGGACGCGGTGGCCACGGTGCAGGCGGGAGGGTCTCGGGCGATCGTCGTAGTGGCGAAGCCGTCGAGTTGGGGCGACGCCGATCGGGGCGGGAGGGATTCCGAGGAGTCGCGGATCATCCAGAGCCTCGAGGCGGGTCGATCCGTCGTTCGCGTGCTCACAGCCGGACGGGAGTTGAGACGATGTCTCGAGGCGTGATGGGCGCCCTCAAGGATGTGAACCGCACGCGGTCCCCTGAGGATTCGGTCGCGTTCCGCGCAGCAGTCCTGGGGGCGGTGATCGTCGCGGTCTTCGCGCTGGGGGCCGAGCAGGCAGTCTCTATCACCACCACTCTCGTGGTCGCCGTCCTGCTGCCGGCGGCTTATTGGTTCTCCTACGTGCGCCGGGCGCGAGACAACTGGCACGTCAAGATCGTGCTTGCGCTGGCCGCGATCTTCGCGTTGCTCCGTTTCTTCGGACAGGTCGGAACGATCGGCACACTCGACGAGGTGCGGTTCCCGCTCGCCGACGTCTTCCTGTGGGTGCAGGTGCTTCACAGCTTCGATCTGCCGGCTCGAAAGGACCTCAACTTCTCGCTTGGTTCGTCCCTCGCTCTCATCGCGTTGGCCGCTTCGCTGTCACAGGACATGACCTTCGCGCTGTTCCTCGTCGTTTATGGGGGATTCGTGGTCGTGGCGCTGTATCTCTCTCACGTATCCGAGTTGGGCCAAGGGGCGGTCGCCACGGCGCGCGCCAAGGGATCCGAGAATAGAAAGCGCGTCGCCATGGGCCGCTCCGTCTCGAGAGGGGTGATCGCGTCGGCGCTTGCCGCGGTCATGTTGTTCCTCGTGCTCCCGCAGCCCAGCGGCCTCCGCACGTTTGCGCTGCCGTTCTCACTCGGTGGTCGTGGGGGCCTCATCGGCGGGGGCGGGGTGGTCAATCCGGGCTTCGGTGGGGAGCCGGCGACGCGTTCGAGCGGCTCGAGCTTCTTCGCGTTCAACACCAGGATGGATCTCCGCGTTCGGGGGGATCTCTCCGACGAGCTCGTGATGCGCGTTCGCTCGTCGGCCCCGGCGATGTTGAGAGGCTTCATCTTCGACACCTATGACGGCACGTACTGGACGGCTCCCGAGACGGAGCCACTATCACTGGGGTCGGATCTTCCATACGCGTACCCCGCCGAGCTCCGCGGGCTTGGCCCTCGCGTGACCCTTGCGCAGACCTTCTATCTCGAGGCGCCACAGCCGGACGTCGTCTTCTCGGCCACGGACCCCGAGAGTGTGTGGCACTACGGGGACGTGAGCGTCGACGAGCTCGGGGCGCTCCGGACCGACGAGACTCAGACGGAGGGCAGCGTCTACAGCGTGGTGTCGCGGCGCGGCGCGGCCACCCCCGAGCAACTCGCCAGGGCGGAGGTCGACACTCCGTTCCCGGACACGATCCGTCGGTATCTCCAGGTCCCCGGTGATCTCCCCCGGCGCGTGAGCGATTTCGCCCGTCGCATCACGGCCGGCGCCACTACCACCTACGACAAGGTGAAAGCGATCGAGGACTATCTGGAGCGCAAATACCGTTACGACACCGACTCGCCGGTGCCCCCGGCGGGGCAGGACGCGGTCGATCACTTCCTGTTCGAGACAGACGTGGGTTTTTGCGAGCAGTTCGCGTCGGCGACGACGGTGTTGCTGAGAACGCTGGGAATCCCGGCCCGCGTGGTCGCCGGCTACACACCGGGGCGCCGCAATCCTTTCACCGGCTACTACGAGGTGCGGAACTCCGACGCGCACGCGTGGGTCGAGGTGTGGTTCCCGGGCCTGGGCTGGTACGAGTTCGACCCTACCTTCGGTGTGCCGCCGGCGAGGCTCGACGTCGCAGAGCTGATACCGCTCGCAAGGGTCGCGCGATGGCTCGCGGACGAGCTCGGCGCGCTGAGCCCCTCCGGTCTGGGCGGCCCGATGAGGATCTCGCTCATGATCGCGTTCGTAGCGGTTGCGGTGTGGGGAGTGATACTGGTGCGCCGTCGGGTGCGCCCTCGCAGCAAACCCCTTTCTCCACAGCGCGTTCTTCCGTCCGGCCCGATCGCTCGCGCCTTCGCGCGACTCGAGGACGCCCTCGCGCGCGCAGGAGCGGGACGAGGAGCGTCGGAAACCGCGCGTGAGCTGATCCACCGGACTGGGAACGGCGACGGCCGGCCGGCACTGGACGCGTTCGAGCGCGAGCGATACGCAGTCGAGGATCCTCCTCCCGCCGAAACCCGGGCCGCGGTGGAGGAGTTGGAGCGGCTGGCCCGTTCGGTATCCGGTCCCAGCGCGCGCTGACCTTCCCAGGAGGGGCGACGGCGTAGGGTTCCTCTCACATGGCGGAGGACGGCCCCGGGACCAAACGAGCGGGGCGGTTCCGCGACCGGAGCCGCATGGAGCGTCGCCGCGTCCGCCGGCGTCGCATGATGCGGAGGCGACGGCGCACGATCCTGGTGCTGACCTCCGCTCTGCTCGCGATCTTTGGGGCCCGAGCGCTGTTCTCGGAACGAGCGACGACCCCGGGACTTCAGCCGGGCCTTCCCGAGGCCGCCGGCCGGCTCAATGCCACACCGGCCGGGACGGGCGACGGTTTCCCTATCGAGCACGTGGTGTTCATCATCAAGGAGAACCGGACTTTCGATCATTACTTCGGCCGCTATCCGGGGGTTGACGGAGCCACCAAGGCGGTGACGTCAGAGGGTGACACGGTCCCGCTGAAGGTGGCAACCGACGTGGTCGAACCGGATCTCGGGCACGGGTTCTTCGACGGCGTCGTCGCGATAAACGGGGGCCGGATGGATCAGTTCGATCTCGTCGCGAACGGCGGAACGATGAACGGGTTCACCCAGTTCACGCGCGACGGACTCCCGAACTACTGGGCTTACGCCGACAACTTCGTGCTCTCCGATCACACGTTCTCGTCCATGTACGGCCCGACCTTCCCCGCCCACCTCTACACGGTCGCGGCACAGGCCGGGCGCGCTACGGGCAACAAGCTCGAGACCAACGTCCCGGGCGGTTACTGCGACGACGAGGGCGAGACCGTCTTTCGGTTCCGCGAGCTGAGTCGCGAGGAGAAGCGGGTCGCCATGCTCGCCGAGGAGGAAGTCGATCTGGACCGGATCGGATCCTTCTGGGAGAGGGTGCGTGCGTGCTTCAACTTCGAAGTGCTTCCCGATCAGCTCGTGGATCGCGGAATCTCCTGGCGCTACTACGCGGACGAGGGATCGTGGATGAACGCCCTGCTAGCGATCAGACACATGCGCTTCTCCAAGCACTGGGGCACCAACATCGTCCCCGAGGAGAATCTGATCCGAGACATACGCCAGGAGCGTCTCCGAAAGATCTCTTGGGTGGTACCCGGTCCGGGAGTCAACGAGCATCCGGGGGGGCCGAGCGTTTGCGTGGGTGAGAACTGGACCGTCCAGCACATCAACGCGATCATGCGATCGAAGTACTGGAAGAACACCGTGATCTTCATCACGTGGGACGACTTCGGCGGGTTCTACGACCACCAGCCTCCGCCCCACTACGACATCATGGGCTTGGGTCCCCGCGTCCCCATGTTGATCATCTCGCCGTGGACGAAGCATGGTTTTGTCGACAAGACGGTCTACGAGTTCTCATCCGTGCTCACGTTCATCGAGACGATCTTCGGGCTCGAGTGCATGACGCCGCGCGATTGCCAGGCCGCGAACATGCTCAGCGGCTTCGATTTCTCGAGCGTCGTCGAACCCAAGGCCCGCAGGCTCATCCTGGAGCAACGTGATTGCACCGGCCTTCCGGCACGGATCATTGAGGCGTACAGGACGCGCGGAAGCAATGCCTTCAAGGCCCTCGGCGACTAGCAGTCCTCCTCGGGCGGGATGATTAGGGTTTCGCCCACCGGGAGCTCGGTCGGGTCCGGGATGTCGTTCGCCTCCGCGATGCAGTCATCCAGCGCCGCGTCGCCGTATTGCTCGAGCGCGATGTCCCTTAGCGTGTCGCCGCTTCGCACGAGGTAGGTCTCGCCCTCCCCGGTCGTCTCACCCGGGGTCTGGGCGGGGGAGGGAGAGGCGGTCGGCGTGGTCTCGACCTGTGCCTGAAGTTGCGCGATCTCTTCCCGAGCGTCGGCGAGATCCGCGCGCACGGCATCGAACTCGGACTGGGAGACGGGCTCGGGCGCCGTCCAGCGACCGACGAGGAAGGCCAGCACGATGAAGGCCCCCAGCGCGAGCACGCGCCCCCACAGGATCTTGGGGCGGCGGGAGGGCTCGTCCTCGTAGTCCCACTCGTAGGACGGCTGGGGTTCGTAGGGATCCAGAGACTCGGTCCTGTCGGGCATCCTGGTCGGTCCGTCCGTTCTGGAGGCGTCACGGGGAGACTAGCCGGAAATCCCAGTTTCCGTCAGATGGCAGGAGAGCCGCTCAGTGCTCGCGGAAGCGCCTGAGCAGCGCCGCGCTCAGGGCCTTCACGAAGACCCGGACCGCCCTCCCCGTCCGTTTCAGATGGTCCGGTTCCATGTTCTTAACGACGTCGGAGGGGGAGTGATAGTCGGGCTCGTCGCCGCTCCACATGAAGGCTGCCGGGATGCCGGCGCGCTCGAACGGCCCGTTGTCGGAGCAATCGCACGTCGTGCGATAGG
>JBOGWZ010000145.1:0-4635 GCA_050694075.1 Actinomycetota bacterium
CAGCCGTCGGAGATTCCCTCGACCGACGTCTTCCTTGCGCTCGATTGCGGAGCGGCCGACCGCCTGGGAGTGCTCGAGAAGCAGGCCAAGGCGGCAGCGTCCCTGATCAACATCGACCACCATCCCGGCAACGAGCATTTCGGGACCATCAACATCGTCGTCGAGAACGCCTCGTCGACCGCCGAGCTGATTACGCGTCTGCTTCGGGACATCGGGGTGGAGTTCGACCGAGACATCGCGACCTGTCTCTACACGGGTGTCGTGACCGATACCGGGCGCTTCCAGTACGCGAGCTCGACGCCCGACACGCTGCGCCTGGCCGCCGATCTGCTCTCTCTGGGAGTGCCGGCGCCGGAGATCGCCCACGAGGTCTTCGAGTCGTCGCCGTTCGGCTACCTGAAGCTGGTGGGCAAGGTGCTGGACCGCGCCTGCCTGTTCGAGGAGGACCGCTTCGTCTACTCGTGGATCAATCTCGCGGATCTCGAGGAGACGGGAGTTGCACCGGATGAGACGGAGAAGCTCATCGATCTCGTGCGTTCCACGCGCGCGGCCGACGTGGCGGCATTGTTCAAGGAGCAGGCGGACGGCGGGTACCGGGTGAGCCTTCGCTCCAAGGGCCCACGCAGCGTCGGCGCCATCGCTCGCGCCATGGGTGGGGGAGGACACGAGCTCGCCGCCGGCTTCACCGCCGAGGACATAGAGCGGACCGTCGCAGAGATCCGCGCCGCTCTGAAGAAGGCGAGTAGTGGGTCCTAATTGGACGGAGTGATCGTCGTCGACAAGCCGTCCGGCATGACCTCGCACGATGTGGTGGATGAGGTGCGGCGGCGGCTGGGCACGCGCAAGGTCGGTCACGCCGGCACCCTTGATCCGGACGCGACGGGCGTGTTGCTGATCGGGGTTGGGAGGGCGACGCGGTTCCTCGCCTACGCGCAGCGGGCGCCGAAGAGGTACCGAGCTATCGCCGTGTTCGGAGTGACGACGACGACGCAAGACGCGACCGGTGACATCGTCATGACGACCCCCGCGCTCGTCCGTGAGGAAGACGTGCGCGGGGCGTTCGCGGACTTCGTCGGGGAGATCGAGCAGGTCCCTCCGATGGTGTCGGCCGTCAAGGTCCAAGGTGAAAGGTTGTATCGCAAGGCGCGGCGGGGGGAGGAGGTCGCCCGCGGCCCGCGCCGGGTCTCGGTGTACTCGCTCGAGGTCGTGCGCTTCGAAGGCGGCGATCACCCGGAGGCGACACTGGACGTCCACTGCTCGGGAGGCACGTTCGTGCGGACGCTCGTGCACGACGTGGGTGGGCGCCTCGGTTGCGGGGCTCACCTGAAGTCCCTCCGCCGGATCGAGGCCGGTGGCTTCACGGACGACGAAGCGGTGGCGCTCGAGCTCGTCGACGCCGAGGCCGTGCGGCCGCTGGCCGACGCGGTGCGCGTGCTTCCGAGCCTCGACGCCAAGCACGCGGCGGAAGACGTCGGGCATGGACGCGCGCTGCCGGCTCCGAGCGACGAGCTGGAGGAGGGCGCGCCCGTGGCACTCGTGGCGGACGGCGAGCTGCTCGGCGTCTATCGCCGTGCGGGGGACCGGCTCGTGCCCGACCGGGTGGTGGGACGGTGACTGACGCAACCGTGCTCGTGGGTCTCGACGCGCTGGCGACGGTGGGAGCAAGCGCCGTAACGATCGGCACTTTCGACGGGGTCCACGTGGGTCACCGGGCTCTCATCGGACGCGCCGTCGAGCACGCGGGGCGGCTGGGTGTCGCCGCGGTGGCGCTCACGTGGGATCGCCACCCCAACCAGACCCTGAGACCGGAGCGCGTCCCCCCCTTGCTCACGGCACCCGAACGCAAGATCGAGCTGTTGCGGTCGTCGGGTGTCGCCGTCGTGGCGGTGCTTCCCTTCGACGAGGAATTGTCGCACTGGCCGCCGGAGCGTTTCGTCGAGGACGTGCTGGTCGCACGCCTCCACGCGCGCGCCGTGGTCGTGGGCCTTGGGTGGCGCTTCGGGCACAAGGCCGCCGGGGACGTAGCACTGCTGTCGCGACTGGGAGGAGAGCACGGCTTCGAGGTCGAGGAGCTCCCACTGATCGAGGTGCAGGAAGGACACGTGTCCTCGAGCCGCGCTCGCGCCGCGGTGGCGAGCGGAGACGTGGCGCTCGCCCGGGTGCTGCTGGGTCGGCCCTTCGAGTACGAGGGGATCGTCGTGCGCGGCGACGACAGAGGGGCCGCGCTCGGCTTCCCCACGGCGAACGTGGCGGTGGACGCTTTGCTGGCCCATCCGCCGCGGGGCGTGTACGCGTGTACGGCCACGGTCGACGACGTCCTCTACACGGCCGCAGTGAACGTCGGCGTGAACCCCACCTTCGGTGGCGTCGAGGGAACCACGCCTCTACGGGTCGAGGCGTACCTGCTCGATTTCGACGGCGACCTCTACGGGCGCAAGCTACGGATCGCGTTCCTCGAACGCCTGCGCGACGAAGAGCGCTTCGCCGGCCCGGACGAGCTCGTCGCGCAGATCACCCAGGACGTGGAGGCGACCCGCAAGCTCGTAGAGGGCGGTGATCGCGGCTCCGCGTAGGCTTTGACCTGCTACTATGCGGGGCACCGGTCGATTCGTTCCGGGACCGGACACCCGTTACACAAGGAGAGACACCACACGCGCCATGGCCCTAGAGAAGACCGAGAAGGACCAGATCATCTCCGAGCACTCTCGCTCGAAGGGGGACACAGGGTCCCCCGAGGTACAGATCGCACTGCTGTCCCAGCGGATCTCGGAGCTGACCGAGCATCTGAAGAGCAATGTGAAAGACCATCACTCCCGCCGGGGCCTGCTGATCATGGTGGGGCGCCGCCGGCGACTCCTCGGGTACCTCCAGAGAAAGGACATCGAGAGGTATCGGAGCCTCATCGCCAAGCTGGGTCTCCGGCGGTAGGCGAAGGTCTTACGGGATCGGAAGGTAATGGGAGAGGACCGGCTCGGGCGCAGATCGCGCTCCGGGGGTCGGTTATCAGTGGCAACCCCGCCGTCGCAGGTCGGGGGCGGGGTTACGACTGAGAATCGATCCTCGTTCGGTCTCTCTCCGTAGGTCGGTTCGCACGCGGGTGCGCGCGGACCCCGGACAAGGAGGGGACGTCGGCATGAGACCGGAAGCCGTTTCACTGGAGCGCAAGATTGGAGACAAGGTCATGCGCTTCGAGACCGGCCGCGTCGCCGGCCAGGCGAGTGGAGCAGTCATCGCGCAGCTCGGCGAGACGACGGTCCTCGCGGCCGCCACCGCCTCGACCCCGCGGGAGGGCACCGACTTCTTCCCGCTCACAGTCGACGTGGAGGAGCGGATGTACGCCGCCGGGAAGATCCCCGGCGGTTTCTTTAGGAGGGAGGGCCGCGCGTCAGAGAAGGCGATCCTGGCGGCGCGTCTCGTCGACCGGCCGATCCGGCCGAGTTTTCCAGCCGGGTTCCGCAACGAGCTGCACATAGTGGTGACGGCGTGGGCGGTCGACGGTGTCAACCCGATCGACGTGCTCGCCGTCAACGCGGCCTCGGCAGCGCTCTGTGTGTCCGAGATCCCCTTCGACGGTCCTGTCGGCGCGGTGCGGATCGCGCACCTCGACGGCGACTGGGTGATCTTGCCGGACTACGCCCAGACGGACGAGGCGACGATCGAGCTCGTAGTCGCCGGTCGTCAGAACACCTCTGGCGACATCGACATCATGATGATCGAGTCCGGCGCCGGCGAGAGACTGTTCGAGCTTCTCGATGAGGGGGCCACCCGGCCCGACGAGGAGCTCCTTGCCGACGGGATCGAATATGCGAAGGGTCCGATCTCCGAGTCCATCGAGCTGCAGCGCGAGCTTCAGGCCAAGGCCGGCAAGCCGAAGGTGGTCGCGGGCGAGCATCCCGACTATCCGCTGTTCACCGAGTTCTCCGAGGAGATCTACGGCCGTGTCGTCGCAGAGGCCGAGTCGGATGTGCGCGAGGCGATCGCGATCACCGTGAAGACGGATCGCCGGGCGCGACTGCTGGAGATCACCGACAGACTGATCGAGCAATTCGCCGACGCGGACCCCGACCGGGAGGTAGAGATCCGCGCCGCGGTCCGCTCACTCACCAAGAAGCTCGTGCGGCGGCGCATCATCGAGGACGGCGTGCGCGTGGACGGGCGGCGACCCGAGGAGGTCCGGCCGATCTGGACCCAAGTCGGGGTCGTACCGCGGGCGCACGGCTCGGGGCTGTTCACTCGCGGCGAGACGCAGGCGATCTCCTTCACCACGCTCGGTATGCAGCGAATGGAACAAATGATGGACGACCTCTCTCCGGACGAGCGCAAGCGCTACATGCATCACTACAACTTCCCGCCGTACTCGACCGGAGAGGCCGGGTTCATGCGGGGGCCGAAGCGCCGCGAGATTGGCCACGGAGCGCTCTCGGAGAAGGCGATCCTGCCGGTCGTTCCGCCGAAGGAGGAGTTCCCCTACGCGATCCGCGTGGTGTCGGAGATCCTGTCCTCCAACGGGTCCACTTCGATGGCGAGCGTCTGCGGTTCGTCGCTGTCTCTGATGGACGCCGGAGTGCCGCTGCGCGGCGGGAAGCACATCGGCGGCGTGGCGATGGGACTCATCGCCGAAGGCGGCTCGTTCGT
>JBOGWZ010000146.1:0-4624 GCA_050694075.1 Actinomycetota bacterium
CAGCAGCACTCTCTCCTAACCGGAGACCTCCTCGAGGCTCAGAGTGACCGAGAAGATGGGGTCGAACTCGCCGTTCTTGACCTCGTTCACGGCGATCGTCGTCTCCGGCAGGCAGTCTCCCGTGTCGTTGCAGGAGATCTGTCCGAGGATCCCCTCGTAATCGGTGGCGTAGACCGCGTCCCGGAGCTGGGTCCGGGGGATCAGAAGGCCGCCGTCGTCCGTCTCGACCGCGACCTCTTCGATCGCCTCGAAGACGACGTTGGCTGCGTCGTACGCGTGCGCGTGGAACGGAGCGGTCGGCTCCTCGCCGTATTGGTCCTCGTAGGCCGGCAGGAACTCGCCCTTGTAGAAATCGCCCTTGAAGCTGAGGTCCGGGCCCGACAGGTACATGCCCTCGGCGGAGTCACCGGCCGCGTCGACGAAGTCCGGCGACAGCATCCCGTCGGCGCCGGCCAGGTCCGTTTCCTCGAGCCCCTCCGTCTCGCGCGCCTGTTGCGTGATGGCCGCGCCCTCGGGGATGAAGACCGGGTAGTAGAGGAACTCCGGGCTGTCGGCCGCGACGCTCGTCAGCACCGGCCTCATCTCGGTCTGACCGACCTGGACCGCCTCCTGCGTCGTGACCTCGCCGCCGAAGTTCTCCTGGAACGCCGCCGCGAACGCGTTGGCGAGGCCCTCCGCGTAGGGGCTGCCGTCGTGGATCGTCGCCGCCGTCGTCAACTGCAGCTCCTCGCCGACGAACTGCGCCATCGCCGCGCCCTGGATCAGGTCGTTGTGCGCGGTGCGCGCGTAGAAGGGGGTGTAGTCCAGGTCGGGGTCCGTGAGGTTAGGACCGGTGTTGGACGACGAGAACAGTATGATGCCCTCCTCGGAAAGGATCTGCGACGCCGGCACAGCGGCGCTCGAGCACGACGTCCCGATCACGGCCACTATGTCGGGGTTGGTCGCGAGGCTCCGCCCGCCCGCCTGGCCACCCTCGGCGGCGCAGCCGTCGTCCTCGGCGACCAGCCTGACGTCGTGTCCCAGCAGCTGTCCGCCGGTGGCGTCGAGCGAGTCGTCGAGGTTGTCGATGGCGAGCTCGACGCCGCGCTGGCTGTCCGTGCCGAGGGACGCGTTGGGGCCGGAGATGACGAGCAGGCTACCGATCGTTATCGGATCGCCCTGCGCCACCTCCACGCACCCGAACTCGTCGTCGGGGCAGGTCTCGGCGGCCGGCCCTCCGTCGTCGTCATCTCCTCCGCACGAGGCGCCGATGAGGACGAAGGTCGCCAGCAGAGCGACCAATCTGAACCAGCGAGATCTAGTCATGTCCCCTCCTTGATCCACCCAAACACCCGCTTACCACACCAGGGAAAAGCGGGGTTGCCTCCCATGGCCGGGGACGATTATTACCACAAGATGGTTCCCGGAGCCATGACGGGGAGCTTTCCCGCCCGTCCCTAGTGACATAGTGCATGACTCTACTACCGGTGTCGCAGAAGTGCCCTAGGCCCCCCCGGCGCCGAGGATCTCCTCCGCGATCTCCTTCATCGGCCGGCGCTCGTCCATCGCCCGCTTCTGGATGTGCCGGAATGCCTCGGCCTCCTTCATCCCCCGCGCGTCCATGAGCGCACCCTTGGCCCGATCGACGGCCTTGCGGGTCTCGAGCTGATCGGTGAGATCCGCCGCCTCTTTCTTGACCGCCGACAGCTGCGCATAGCGGGCCAGCGCGACCTCGATCGCGGGCATCAGGTCGGACTTCTGGAACGGCTTCACGAGATACCCGAGCGCACCGGCCTCCGCCGCCCGCTGCACGAGATCCTTCTGGGAGAAAGCGGTAAGGATCAGCACAGCCGCGAGGTCCTCGGACACGATGCGCTCGGCCGCCGTCAACCCGTCCATGCCCGGCATCTTGATGTCCATGATCACGAGGTCGGGGGTGCGCTCGCGCGTGAGCCGTATCGCCGCGTCGCCGTCGGAGGCCTCGCCCACGACCTCGAAGCCCTCCTCCTCGAGCATCTCCTTGAGGTCCAGTCGGATGATCGCCTCGTCCTCGGCGATCAGCACCTTGGGGGTTCCGCTGTCGGTGTCGCCCACCTTGGTCGGGTGGGTTACGCCCGGGAGCCGAGCATGCGATCCAACAGCCGATCCTGCTCCTGCTGCAACTCGGCGATCTCTTCGTTGACGCGCGCACGCTCCTTGACGAGTCGTTCGTAGTCCGCGCGCGCGATCTGAAACTCCCTGTCGGCGATGGGCGTCTCGGACACGAGCATGCGCGTCTTGGCGTCCTCGAGCACGTCCATCTGGTACAGGAGTTGCTCCTCGACAATCCGCAGGTCTTCCTTGGCCCTGGCAAGGCGCTCGCCGAGATCGGAGAGGTTCTTCTGGATCTGCATGGGGCCGACAAGTATAGGTCCGCGGCCAGGTTGGGGGAAGGCTCGGGTTTTCGCGCTTTCTGTCGCAGGGTCCTGGTTGGATAGAAGGGCCGCGCTGCCCAGGGGCCGGTCCGGAGGGACCGGAATGCGACCGCGAGAGGAGTACGAGAGGGTTCGAGCACTACTCGATCAGGGATTCAACGATTGCCAGGTCGCGCGCACCACGGGCATCCCTAGGGGGACCATCCGTCAGTGGCGGCACGAGGGCCCGCCGGGAAAATACGGTGGTCCCCGCGGGAAGTCCTGTCCCATCTGCCACGAGGGTGACATCGAGGGTTCGGCCTACGCATATCTGTTGGGCATTTACCTGGGGGACGGCTATATCGTGAAGCATCCCAACAAGGACTCCTACAAGCTGCGGGTCTTCCTGGACCAGCGCTACCCCGGAATCATCGAGGAGTGCGGCCACACAATCAGGATCGCCTTCCCTACGGCGGCGCGGAATGTCGCCTTCTACCAGAGGGAGGGATGCATCGAGGTTTACTCCTATTGGAAACATTGGCCGTGTGTGTTCCCGCAGCATGGACCCGGACCCAAACACCTACGTGAGATGCGCCTGGAACCTTGGCAGGAGTGGATCGTAGCCTTCCATCCCGAGCGACTGCTCCGAGGTTTGATCCACTCCGATGGATGGCGAGGGACGAACCGCGTAACTCGAAGCCTCCGAAACGGCCCGAAGCGCTACGAGTATCCGCGCTACGAGTTCTCCAACTACTCAGACCACATCCGGAGCATCTTCTGTCGGGCCTGCGATGCCTATGGTGTTCGCTGGCGATACATGAATTGGAACAAGATCTCGATCGCGCGCCGAGACGACGTTGCAAAGCTCGATTTGGTGGTGGGGCTGAAGCATTGACCGGGAATCCGGTTCGGCACTGATTGTTAGGCTTCGATGCAAGGCCTGCCGGGGTATCCGAATCTGGTATAGGAGATCGGCTCAAACCCGATTGGGCTTCGGCCCGTGCGGGTTCGAATCCCGCCCCCGGCACAACCGAATCAGCCGCGAAGCTCCCACGGGTAGGCCGCGAAGAACCGCGCCCGCAGCCCCCCGAAGGCACAGTCGTCCCGGATCGGCTCCAACCGCAGCGTTTCACCCGATAGCGCCCACCGGTAGGACCCGAACGTTCGCGTGCAGTTCGCGTCGTTGTAGAAGACGACCCGGTCCCCCGTCACCCGGAAGTGACCGTCCACGCGGAAGCCGGGGATGCCGCTGCACTCGGGGCACCGCTTCGACTCGTCGATCGGTTCGTAGGAGACGAAGAACCGGCCGCGGTCCAAGAGAAGCTCGTCCCTGCCCGCGTCCGTGCGGTAGGGGGCGCAGCGGCGGCACGACACGGGAGGTCCGCCGGCCTGCGCGATCGTGATCTCGCGGACGTAGGTCCCATCGAGGGGAGTGTTTTCGAGCGGAGGGGCGGGCTGGTAGGCGTACGGCTCTCGCCCCCCGGGCAATCTGCGAGCCGCGGGGTCCCCCGCGTCGTCCGCGGAGCACGCGGCCCCCGAAACGAGCGCAAGGAGAGCGAAGAGAGCCCGGGTCTTCACATTCACAGGATGCCATCGCGCTCAGGGGCGCCGGGACCAGGTGGTGCGGAATCGGGGGTCGGTCGAAGGGCGCCCAGTGGGACGCCGGCGAAGTGCCAGGAGCTACGGTCGGGGTCTCCGACCTTTCTGGATCTTGATCTGCCGCATCGCGGGCTCCCCCCGTCACGATGGAACTTCCTAACTGTTCCATGTATCGGTCCCGACAAGCGGGATTTGAGGGGACTTCCTGAACTACGTAGCCTCGTCGAGGGCCCCACGGACCGCCTCGAGGAACGCGACGGCCGCCTCGGGGCCCTCCTCGATCAGGCGGCTCACGACCGCGCTCCCGATGACGACCCCGTCGGCGACGGCGGCGGCCTCCTTCGCCTGCGCGGGGGTGGACACACCGATACCCACGAGCACAGGCAGGTCGGTGACCGCCCGGCACGCCCCAACGACCCGGGCCGCACGCTCGGAGAGGCGCTCGCGGGTGCCCGTGACCCCCAGGGTGGAGACCGCGTACACGAACCCCGTGGCGGTGCCGGCGATGTCGGCGACGCGCTCGGGGGGCGAGGTCGGCGCGACGAGAGGGACCCACGCCAGCCCCTCGTCGGCCGCCGCCCGTCGGAGCGACCCCGACTCTTCGACCGGAAGGTCGGGGACGATGAGGCCGGCGAACGACGCCGAGGCGGCCC
>JBOGWZ010000147.1:0-4595 GCA_050694075.1 Actinomycetota bacterium
ATCGTCACCGGGCTCCAGTGGCTGGCCGACCCGACGGCCTCCGCCGCCGATCCCGCGAACGCGTTCGAGGCGACGCTCACCGGAGCGCGCGCCGTGCGACTCGACCTTGACCGCATGGCCATAGAGATGTCGACGCCGATCTCGGTGGTCGTCGAGAACGACGCGGGGCTCGAGCTGCGTCTCGACGGGGATTGGACAGATCTCCCTAGCGTCACCGTGAATGGCGCGCCGGCCTCGGCGACACTGGCGGACGGCGTGCTCACGATAATCCTGGAGCCCGGGACCAACGAGATAACGATTGGCTGAGGAGGTCGTTCCTCACGCGTCTCGCTGGACGGGTGCGACGACGAACATGACCGTCGCAACTCCCAGCATCACAAGCGCAGGGATGTAGAGAAAGATCACCCACCCGAACACGGTCGGGATCGCGGCTGCCAACATCAAGAGATCGGCGAGCAGCAAACCTTCACCCCCGGGTCGGCGGCTGGACCCGATCGCCATCGCCCCGGCCAGAGTCGCGGTGATCAAGGTAAGGAGGTTGAGAGCGTTGAAGTCGACTCCCCTAAGTGGAAGTGAAGCGGCCAGTCCTACGCTGACGAGTATGGCCCAGGCACCTCCAAGAATGGCCGTGACGACCGCTCCGTCATGCTGTTTCTGTGCGTCTTGCATGGATGCTCCCAGCCTGCTCACGCGGGTTCGAAGTGGATGACCACCGAACCCACTTCTGGATGCGACGCGTGCACCCCCTTCTCGATCCGCTGAGACGCCCCGTGGATCCGATCGAGTGGCAGATCCTTGCGACCGCGCACGTGAGCGACGACTGATAGCTCGTCGCCCGCGGAAGTGACCAGCACCTCGTGGCAGTCCATCACATCAGATTCCTCGAGGGC
This sequence comes from Actinomycetota bacterium, assembly GCA_050694075.1. GTDB lineage: Bacteria > Actinomycetota > CADDZG01 > CADDZG01 > WHSQ01 > JBOGWZ01. The sequence continues at coordinate 891 of JBOGWZ010000147.1, forward strand.
GGCCTCGCGCACCGAGGCGACGATGTCACGGCGAGACACGGTGACATCGTGGCCAAAGCTCGTCGGCTCGAGCGGTTCGATGTGCGAGTCGACGCGCACGTCGTACCCGAGATCGGCCCTGACGGCGGTCTCGAGGCGGTCGGATAGATCGTGCGCGTGCCCCAGGGGTGTGCCCGGTTCGACCTTCGCGTGCAGCGTGACGTGGAGCTTCTCGCGCCCTCCTTCGCTGAAGGCGTGCACGAGCACGTTGTGAACCTCGTGGATCCCCTCGATGCGAGAGGCGGCGGCACTGACACGCTCGACGAGCCCGCTTGTCTCGGAGACCGGCTCGACGTGCACCACGACGTCGGTCCCGGGGACCACTCGGGCGATCTCGCGTTCGACCGCCTCGGCGATGTCGTGTGCGCGCTCGAGCGAGGTTGTACGCCCGGCTCCGACCGTGACGTCGGCGAAGAGCTGCTTGCCACTCGAGCGCACGCGTACGCGTCGGGCCTCGGCGACTCCCGGCGCGCTCGCCGCCGCTGCGGCGATCGCCTGGACCGGCCCCCCCGGCGCGCGGTCCATCAGCACGTCTACCGATCGTTTGCCGAGACGGGATCCCGCAAGCACGACCGCGGCCGCGACGATGAGCGCGCCGATCGCGTCCGCGCCGTCGGCTCCCGCGCGGACGAGCGCGAGGCTTCCCAGCGCGACGACCGAGGTGCCGATGTCGGTGGCAAGGTTTAGCGCGCCGGCGCGCAGCGCTTCGGAGCCTTCACGGCGCGCGGTTATGGACATCCACCAGTAGCGAACGCCGTCGACGGCGGCGGAGATCGCGAGCAGGGCGAACGCGTACCAGGGGCTCTCCGGCGGAGCCTCCGGGTCGGCGAGCCTGGTGGTCGCCTCGATAACCACCCCGAGGACGATCGCCCCGAGGATCAGCGTCTGCGTGAACGCAACAAGGTTCTCGGCCTTGGCGTGACCGTAGTGGTGGGACTCGTCGGCCGGCTTCGTGGCGACGCGCACCCCGACGAACACGAGCCCCAGCGCCACGACGTCCAGCACCGAGTCCAGGGCCTGGGAGAGGACGGCCAGGCTCCCGGTGGCGGCCCACACCGCGACCTTGGCGGTGGCGAGAGCGACCGTGACGAGCAGGGCGATGAGTGCCACCCGTTCGGTGCGCCCGAGCGGGTTCATGGCGCAAGCGTAGGGGTCCGGGCGGGCTCTCCGGTTTGGCAATGGTTTTGATTTTTTTTTAGCTATGGCTAAAATGGCGCAATGCCCGCCCGGACGTCCCCCGCCGCCCAGGACTACCTGAAGGCCCTCTATCAGCTCGCCGCGGAAGGGGCCGAGGCCGCCGACGGGATCACGACGACCGCGGTGGCCCACCGCATGGACGTCTCGGCCGCGTCGGCGACCAACATGCTCAAGCGCCTCGAGGGCATGGGGCTCGTCGACTACATCCCCTACCAAGGTGCGGGGCTGACCGAGGCAGGACGAAAGATCGCCCTCGAGGTGATCCGTCACCACCGGCTGCTCGAGACCTACCTGGCGGAGGCGCTCGGCGTGCCGTGGGACGCGGTGCACGAGGAGGCCGAGGTGCTCGAGCACGTCCTATCCGAGGACCTCGAGGACCGGATGGCAGCGCTGCTCGGTGATCCCAGCACCGACCCGCACGGCCACCCGATACCGGCCAAGGACGGTTCCATGCCCTCCTCCTCCGCGCGGCGCCTGTGGGAGGTGGCCGACGGCCAGTGGGCGGAGGTTGAACGGGTGTCGGACTCGAGCGCGGAGTCGCTTCGTTATCTCGCCGGAATCGGCGTGCGCCCCGGCGTCACCGTCGAGGTCGTGCGGCGCGGCCCCCTCTCCGGACCGTTGTTCGTGCGCGTCGGCGGCGATGCAGAGCAGGCGTTGTCGAAGGAGCTCGCGGAGGACGTATGGGTGGCTTAGGAGGACGGGGTGGCCTCGATCGCAGGCGTTTCCTCAAGCGCGTCGGTGCGGCCGGTGCGCTGTCCGGCGCGGTCGCGCTCGGCCGCGCGGACTTGGCCCACGCGCAGCATCCTCACAGGATGAGGAGCGGCTTCGGAGCCGTGGGCGAAGTGGACCACGCGCGCAACGGCTTCGATCCGCACGTGATCCTGACGGACTTCGATCCGGGTGAGGTGTCGAAGGACTCCTCCGGCCGGACCGTGCGCGAGTACGAGCTCACGACCGTCAACAAGGAGATCGAGGTCGCGCCCGGCGTTTTCTTTCCCGCGTGGACCTATAACGGCCGCGTTCCCGGTCCGACGATTCGCGCGCGCGAGGGCGACCGTATCCGCATCAAGCTGATCAACGCATCCGACCATCCGCACACGATTCACTTCCACGGCTTTCACCCATCTGGGATGGACGGCGTGCCGGGGGCGGGTGAGGCGTTCCCAGGGGAGGAGTTCACCTACGACTTCATCGCCGCGCCGTTCGGCACGCACCACTACCACTGCCACTCGTTCCCTCTTAAGGACCACATCCATCGCGGGTTGTACGGCGCGTTCATCGTCGACCCGAAGAGGGGACGCCCCGACGCGAACGAGATGGTCTTGGTGATGAACGGGTTCGACACGAACTTCGACGGCGAGAACGAGATCTACGCGGTCAACACCGTGGCCTTCGCGTACGTGGCCAGGCCGATCCGCATTAGCGCCGGAGAGCTCCAGCGCGCACACGTGATCAACATGACCGAGTTCGATCCGCTCAACTCGATCCACATCCACGCGAACTTCTTCCACCTGTATCGCACGGGGACGTCGCTCGAGCCCGACGACTTCACCGACACGATCTCGATGGGCCAGGCCGAGCGTCACATGATCGAGTTCACCTACCGGGAGCCCGGAACGTTCATGTTCCACGCCCACCAGACGGAGTTCGTAGAGCTCGGCTGGATGAGCATGTTTGAGGTCACGTAGGTGGCGGAGGCCCGAGCCGAACGTCCGATGCGCATCCCCGGGTGGCTCGCCGCGCTCGGCCCGCTGGTGCTCGTGGCCGCGCTCGTGGTCGTGTTCCTCGTGACCGATCCAATCGGCGAGCTGCGCGAGGTGCCACCGGTCGAATCGATCGCGGTCGAGCGCACGGTCTTCACCGAGGACGGGATCACCCTCAAGGTGCGCAACGACGGCCCCGACCCGGTGACGATCGCGCAGGTACTCGTCAACGATGCGTACTGGAACTTCTCGATGGGAGATCAGAAGCTCGAGCGATTGGAGTCCGCGACGATCGAGCTAAGAGGCTATCCGTGGGACGAGGGACTTCCGGTGGGGATCGGAATAATCACCTCGACGGGCGTGGTGATCGAGCACGAGGTCGAGGCCGCCGCCCTCACCCCGGAGGCGGATGCGTCGACGCTCGGGATCTACGCGCTGCTGGGGGTCTACATCGGCGTGATCCCGGTGACCGTCGGGCTGCTGTGGTTCCCCGCGCTGAAACGCGCGCGCCGCGGATGGCTCGACTTCTTCCTCGCGTTCACGGCGGGGTTGCTGGTGTTCCTGCTGATCGACACCACAGAAGAGGGGCTGGAGCTGGCCTCGGAGACGGGGGCCGCGCTTAACGCGGTTGCCCTTTTTGGGATCGGAGCGCTCGGGGCGGTCCTCGGCCTCGTCGCCCTCGGGCACGCGTTGTCCGGCCGGCAGGGCGCGCCGGGTCTCGTGCTGGCATACCTGATCGCGGCGGGGATCGGGCTTCACAATCTGG
>JBOGWZ010000148.1:0-4588 GCA_050694075.1 Actinomycetota bacterium
GAGGAGGCGGTCGCGGTCGGGGCGGAGGCCGCTCCCTCGGAGGCGGAGGCCCGACAGCTCGACCTCTTCTAAGAAGTGGGCGCCATCTCGGTCGTCACGCACTCACCGGAGGAGACCCGGATCCTCGGCGCCGCCCTGGCGCCGCTGCTACTTCCCGGGGACGTGATCAGCCTGACCGGCGATCTCGGGGCCGGAAAAACCGTGTTCGTGCAGGGTGTCGCAAGCGCGCTGGGGGTGGAGAGCAGGGTCACGTCGCCGAGCTTCATCATCGTGCGGGAGTACCGGGGGCGCTATCCCCTGGTCCACATCGACGTCTATCGCCTGGCCTCGTTCCAGGAGGTGCTCGACCTCGGCTTCGACGAGCTGCTCGACCCGGAGGCGATCCTCGCGGTGGAGTGGGGAGAAGCCGTTGCCCCCCTGCTCCCCGTCCGCTACCTCGAGGTCGAGATCCGCGGCTCGCCGGGCCGGGTCGGAGACGATCGCGTGCTCGTCTTCCGCCCCCGCGGGGACGAGTGGCAACGGAAGCTGCAGGGCATGCGCTTCACGGCGGAAACGCTGCTCGACGCGATGTCGGCCGAGGAGTCGTCCGGGGAGCGCTTCACGGACGTGTCCGACCGGAGCCCGCACGACTAGACCGGACGGCCGGACGCGGGACAATTTCCGCAGGCGGATTTCAGGCACCGATCGGGTTTCTAAGCTTTGATGTCGCACCCCATCGTCAGACTGGGAGCCATGGAGCTTTCAGGGTGGCCCCGCCCCTGCGGTCGCCGGTCGGGGCAAAGGCGCGAACAGCATGCGCTCGCGCCAGCACGGGGGGCCCAGTGATGATCGTGCGCCAGGGCTTTCGCTTTGAGCTAAGCCCCAACAACGTACAAGAGACGTTGCTCCGCAAGCATGCTGGAACCGCGCGCTTCGCCTACAACTGGGGGCTGGAGCGGGTCAAGATCGCCCTCGACGCCCGTCAAGCGGGAGAGAACACCAGGATCCCACGGCGATTGACCTGCACCGTGAGTGGAACGTTTACAAGAAAGTCAACGCCCCGTGGTGGACGGAGGTGTCCAAGTGCGCCCCCCAGGAGGCGTTTCGGGACCTTTCCTGCGGGCTCAAGAACTTCTTCGACTCCCGGAGCGGACGGCGCAAGGGCCGACGGGTTGGGTTCCCCCGCTTCAGGAAAAGGGCGGCCGAGACCGTTTTCGGTACTCGACCGGCGCCTTTGGGCTTGTAAGTCACGGTCACGTACGTCTTTCCCGCATCGGGTGCGTGCGCACCAAGGAGCCGACCACCAAACTCATTGCACTTGTAGATCAGGGCAAGGCCCGTATCTCCTCGGCGACGGTGTCGCGCCACGCAGACCGCTGGTTCGTTAGCTTCTGCTGTGAGGTCGATCGTGACGACCCAAAGGCACGCACCGGGGAACCGGTGGGCATCGACCGCGGGCTGCACTACCTCGCCGTGTGTTCGGACGGTGAGATGGTTGGCTCGCCCCAGGCCCTTCAGCGCCACTTGAGAAAACTCAGGCGGCTATCCCGTTCGGTGTCGAGAAAACCGAAAGGCTCCCACAACCGGGCCAAGGCACGCCTCGCTTTGGCCCGGTGCCATCGCAAGATCGCCAACATCCGCCGAGACCATCTCCACAAGGTCACGACCAACCTGGCAAGAACCAAGCGGGTGATCGTGATCGAGGACTTGCACATCGGGGGAATGGTAAGGAACCGCAGCCTTGCCCGGGCGATATCGGACGCAGGATGGTCGGAGTTCGCCCGAATGCTGGCGTACAAGTGCTCGTGGTATGGGAGCACGCTCATAGTCGCAGATCGTTTTCTCCCGAGCTCCAAGACGTGTTCGGAGTGTGGGACGGTCAAGGAGGAGCTGCCACTTTCGCAGCGGACCTTCCGGTGCGAAGACTGCGGTGTTGTACTCGACCGCGATCTCAACGCGGCGAAGAATCTGGCCCGTCTTTGCGGACCCGTCGCGGCCAGTGCGGCCGAGACGCAAAACGCCTGTGGAGGGGAGAGGTTCATGGGCTCCGCCCAGGTGCTCCCCGAGGAAGCAGGAAGGGAGCGGTCCTAAGGGCGTCAGTCTCCCAGCCCCTCGGATCTATCCGGGGTCCTGAAGGTGGTCAAATAACAGATGAGTCTTCAGGAACGGACAATAGCCTGGCCCGCCTTTACCCCCCCGGGAGGGGCCGTTGCTGATCCTCGGGATCGAGACGTCCACGCCTCAGTCGAGCGTGGCCATCGGGTCGGAGCAGGGCGTGATCGCCAGCGCCCTCGTATCGCGCGGGCCCTCTCATAACCAGTTCCTGCTCCCGGCGGTCCGCTTCTGCCTGGACGAGGTCGGGCTCGAGTTCCGAAACCTCGGCGGGATCGCCGTGAGTCTCGGTCCCGGCCTCTATACGGGGATGCGGGTGGGGGTCGCGACCGGGAAGGCGCTTGCGCACGCCCTGGCCCTTCCGATCGTGGGCCTGGCGAGCCTCGATCTGGTGGCGTACGAGGTCCGCTATTCGCCCAAGACCATCTGCGTCGTGCTCGACGCGCGTCGCAACGAGGTGTTCCACTCCTTTTATCGGTCGTCTCCGGGCGGGATCCAACGGATGAGCGATTACCGCGTAGAGCGCCCCGAGCATCTTGCGACCGGGCTCGAATCGCGCCGGGAGGAGGTCCTGCTCGTCGGCAACGGAGCGCTTCTGTACCGAGAGATCTTCGAGGACGTTGGCCCCGTCGCGGAGATAGGGACGATGAGCCACGCGTTCCCGGACGCGCGCGCTCTGGTGGAGCTCGCGCTGCCGCGACTCTCGAGAGAGGAGTTCGACTCCTTGGACGAGTTGAGGCCTTTGTACCTGAGACGGTCCGCTCGGAGGATCCAGTGGGAGCGGATCCAAGGACGAAGGAGCGCGTGATGGCGCTCGCGCGCGTGCCCGAGAGTTCGCCACTGCGGGACGTGGAGCTCACGCGAATGCGCAGGCGTCACCTCCGCAGGGTTTTGTCGATCGAGAGTCGTGTCTATCCTCGGCCCTGGAGCGCGTCGCTGTTCCTGTCGGAGCTTTCTCAGCGCTCGACGCGCAGCTATCTCGTGGCGCGCCACGACGGCCAGGTGGTCGGCTACGCGGGAATGATGTTCACCGGACGAGAGGCTCACATCACGAATATCGCGGTCGATCCCGGCGTCCATGGGCGCAAGGTCGGAACCCGTCTTCTCTACGCCCTGATCACTGAGGCGGCGGCGCGCGACGCGCAGGTCGTGACGCTCGAGGTCAGGGTGACCAACAAGGTCGCGCAGTCGATGTACGAGAAGTTCGGGTTCTCGGCCGTAGGCGTTCGCAAGGGTTACTACATCGAGACCAACGAGGATGCGCTAGTGATGGAGGCTCGAGAAGTGAACTCGAACGAGTTCATCGACCGGGTCCGCACTATCCGGAAGGAGCTCGAGGCCGAACTTGGAGGCGACGAGTGACCTCCACGGTGTGGGCTGCCCCCGAGACCGAGGTTCAGGAGCAGAAGCTCGGCGACTTCGGCGAGGAGGTGCTGGTGCTCGGCATCGAGACGTCGTGCGACGAGACGTCGGCCGCCGTAGTAAAGGGGGGCCGCGAGATCCTCTCCAACGTGATCGCGTCTCAGACCGAACTGCACGGCGAGTACGGGGGAATCGTCCCCGAGATCGCGGCGCGCGCCCACGTGGAAGTACTCACGCCGACCATCCGCGAGGCGCTCCTGCGCGCCGATGTGACGTTCTGGGACCTCGGCGCCATCGCCGCCACGCTCGGGCCGGGACTCATCGGATCGCTGCTCGTCGGAGTCGCCGAGGGCAAGGCGATCGCCGCGGCTCTCGGCATCCCCTTCACCGGGGTGAATCATCTCGAGGCACATATCTACTCGGCTCTGCTGGCGGACCCTCAGGCCGACTTCCCCGCGGTCGTGTTGATCATCTCCGGTGGCCACACGCTTCTGGTGGACGCGCGCGGTCACGGCGACTACGAGGTGATGGGGGGCACGATCGACGATGCAGCCGGAGAGGCGTTCGACAAGGTGGCGCGCTTCCTCGGTCTCGACTATCCGGGAGGGCCGGAGATCGACCGGCTGTCTTTGCTCGGGAATCCCGAGGCGATCGATTTCCCACGGGCCATGATCGGCGAACCCGGGTTCGACGTCTCCTACTCCGGGCTCAAGACCGCGGTGATCAACTACGTGCGGGCCGCGCAGGACCGTGGCGAGGAGGTCTCGATCGAGGACGTCGCGGCGAGCTTCCAGCAGGCCGTCGTCGACGTTCAAGTCGCCAAGACCATGGCCGCGGCCGAGGCGGCGGGTGTCGACCGTGTGTTCCTGTGCGGCGGGGTGGCGGCCAACTCGGGGCTGCGGGCGGGCCTCGCGGGGGCGTGCGAGGAGAAGGGCCGGACCCTCCACGTGCCGCCGATGGAGCTGTGCACGGACAACGCCGCGATGATCGCGGCGTGTGGGACCGCACGGTTGCTCCGGGGCCTCGCCACGGGCCTCGAGGTCTCCCCGGACCCGAACCTGCCGCTCGTCGCCTGAGCTGTGTTCGAGAAGTTCACCGCCCGCGCCCGCCATGCCGTCGCGTTGTCGGCGGAAGA
>JBOGWZ010000149.1:0-4580 GCA_050694075.1 Actinomycetota bacterium
TCATCTCTTGCGGTCGGTGGATGTGTCCCAGTGCGACGTAGGTAGCGTCCTTGGGGATGCGGGCCGGGGAGACCGCGTAGTTGCGTCCGATCGTGACCTCGCGCTCGCCGCCGCCTATCAACGCGCCGTCCACGAACAGATGACCCATCACCACGTTGACTCGATCCGGCCGGAAAGACCGGCCCATCGCCTCGAGAAGCGCGCCCATCTTCTCGTCGTAATCGCCGACGAGCACGGCCGGGTCCTCGAAGAGCGCCGAGGCGTCGGAGAAGCGGCGCTCGGCGACGAACGGCAGACAGCACACCAGAGCGGCGTGGGAACCGTCGCGCGCCGGGACCTCCACCGCGCCCCCGTCCTCGGGACGTCTCACCCTCGCAACGACGGTGACACCGATGCGTTGGAGCAGCCTGGTAAGCACCTCGAAGCGCGCCGCCGAATCGTGGTTACCGGGGATCGCAACGACGGGGATCTGCGCCGCGTGCAGCTCCAGCAGTGCGTCGAAGACGACTCCGTCCGCCTCCGAGGTGACGGCGCGCTGGTCGTAGAGATCGCCGGAGAGCAGCACTGCGTCGACCTTCTCGGTCACGGCAACGTCGACGACCTCGGCGACCGCCGCCTCGAACTCGTCGGCGCGCGAGCGGCCCCGGATCGTCTTGCCGACGTGCCAGTCCCCGGTGTGCAGCAGCCTCATATATCTAGTCGCTTTCGAACGCGTCGAAGACGTCCTTGCCCGAGGCGTCGGGCGCGACCTCGTCCGAACGCGTCGCCCACGAGGGGAACGGGAATCGCACCTGGATCGGGATCGGGATGTGGGGCTGCTGCAGGATCATCGAGCCCGGCTTCAGGATCGCGGCGCGCGCCCTCGTGACGGCGGGGAGGAACCCGTACTCGGAGCGTTGCGCCTCCGCCGAATCGAGCCGGCCCACCACACGGAAGGCGCTGTTGGCGATCACGCGCCGCTCCACCTCGCTGGCGGTCTGCTCGGCGCCGATCAGGATCATCCCGAGCGATCGTCCGCGCTCGGCGACGTCGAGCAGGACCTCCTTGATCGGGCTCCACCCGTCGCGCGGCGCGTACCGGTTGAGCTCGTCGAGCACCAGGAACATCAGCGGCTCGCGACGTCCCATCCGCTCTTTGTGCTCGAAGAGCTTCTTGATCACGACACCGGTCACGAACCGCTTGGCGCGATCGTGCAGGTTGTGTATGTCGATAACCGACACCTGCGCGTCCCACGAGATGCGGTGCGCCGCGGCGTCCTCGGCCTCCGTGCCCCAGATGAGGTGCCTGACCTTGTAGCGAGCCGCGTCCAGCCGACGCTGGAACGCGGAGATCGTGGCGTCGGCGATCCGCCCTCGCCACGGCGACGTGTCCGAGTCGAGCTCCTCCATGATGTGATCGACGAGCTGGTCGAAGGTCGCGATGCGCAGGCCGCCGATACGGATCGTGGCGTCGTGGTCGGGATCGTCCTCGGAGTCGCGGTCAAGGAACGTCTCGACGCGCGCCACGAGGTCGGCGATCTGGCTCCGCTCGTTGTCGGCCTCGGCGAACAGGAAGCGTAGGTAGTGCTCGCGCACGAACTCCTTGATCGTCCAGTAGTACGCGGTCACCCCCGTCTTGCGAGTCACGTCGGGGACGGCGACGCCGTCGGTCCGCTCTCTGACGGGGGCCCACAGGCCGACGGACTCGAAGGGGCCGAAGGGGAGCCCCAAGCGCTCGTAGTCGTCGCGCGCGTCTGGCTGGGCGCGGGAGTTGAGCCTGTCGAGCCACAGCAGGTCCTCTCCCTTCACGTTGAAGACGACGGCCTTCGTGTTCGAAGCGTCCAAACCCAGTGCATCGGAGTGGAAAAGCGAGTACAGGAGAAACATCGCGTACGTGGTCTTGGTCGCCACGCCGGAAACTCCAGAGATGTTGACGTGTGCGCCGCGCGTTCCGTCGAGGAACTCGAGGTCGAGGTAGATCGGCTCCGAGTCGCGCGACAGTCCCGCCGCGATCCGACGGCCCATCTGATCGATGTACAGCGCTTCTTCCCGATCCTTCCCCCGGGCTCGGTAGGCGGCTCGCCCGGGACGAGGAGGCACGAAGATCTCCGGCTCGAAGCGTGTCGCGACGACCTGGGCGGCCTGGGCCATCCCCGCAGGGAGCACGCCCTTGTCGATCAGAAAGACGTCGGAATCGAACGTCACGCCCTCGTGACGCGCCCTCACCTCCTGTACGAGCCCGGTGATCCGCACGGTAGTGCGGCCGGGGACCTCGGTCTCCACGAGCACGGCGTCGTCGAGCTGGAGATAGCTGCCCTCGGCGATCCCGACCCAGAAAGTCAGCGGGGTGGAGTCCTCCGATCCAAGGACCATGCCGACGTCTTCCGAGATCTCGGGTACGAGATCAGCCATGTGCAAACACCTCCGCGAGATGCGCTTGAAGGGAGCGAGAAAGGAACGACGACGATCCCAGTCTGTGTCTGAGGCGCGCCTCGAGGGCTCCGACCGGCGTGAGGTTCTGCGGAGCGCGCGGATCGACTCCGGGGCGGCCGGCGAAGCGGGGAAGCGTCTGCGCCGTCGCGTCGGCGAGCTCGATCGCGCTCTCGAGGCCCACGTCCATCCGAACTTCGCAGCGTACGATGCCGGCGAGCTCGTGCCAGCGCGGCTCCAATGGGATGAGCCGCTGGTACCACGAGTAGCGATCGAACCTGCCGGAGCCGAACGCGAACACAGGTGTGCGCTCGCCGGGCCGGAGCCGCGGGAGGAGCGAGGAGTGATCGTCGTCGAGGTAGGAGCGCACCATCCGCTTGATCACTCCGATCACGGGTCCCTCGGTCTTGCCGTCGAAGTGCAACGGCCCGTCGGCGAAGACGAGGTCCCCGTCGGCCAGCCGCACGGCGAGGGTCTGCTCGGCGCGCAGCATCAGGCGCTGCAGCCGCGTGCGCAGCCCCTGAGGTGAGTCGTCGGGTGACGGGTGGGGTTCGTAGCGAAGCTCGCAGGCGCCGACGTTTATCGCGACCGCGGGCACCTCGACCCGGCCCCCGATGACGAGGGCCCGGCCCACCGGTTCGTCCTCCGAGGTGAAGTTCGCGGCGCCGTCACAGCGCACCGCGCCGGCCGCGTAGGAGCCGAGCAGGCCCCACGCGCGGGCATCGCCGTCCGCCGCCATCACCCGCAGCTCCACCCGCATCACGCCGTCGACGAACGTGACCGGCCTCTCGGGAGCGGCGTCGGGCCGCACGGCGGAGGACCAATCTGAAGACTCCACCGATTCGTCGACCTCCGCATCGGGGACGTGGTCCTCGAAGGGCACCTCGGCCCCCGCCCCGTGGTCTGCCCGCCACGGATCGGCCAGCAACCTCACCATGGGCTCAACATAAGGGGAGGGTGCGACGGTTTCCCGTACTTCCGCCGGGTGCTCATCAGGGCCCCGGCATGCGGGCGGGCGTGAGCAGTCTGCGGGGACCCCTCGGGTAACCTGAATCGATGAACTCCAAGCTGTTCGAGTCCCGGGTCGAGCGCCTCCGGGACGCGACCGTCATCGCCATCTTCCGCACGCGGGCCCCCGAGCACGCGGTCGAAGGCGTCGAGGCCGCGGTGAGGGGCGGGTTCTCCGCGGTGGAGATCACGATGAACACGCCGGGCGCCACCGATGCGCTGGCGGAGATCGCCGGACGGGTGGACGCCATCGTGGGGGCCGGGACGATCCTCGAGGCGGAGCAGGTCAAGGAGGCGTACGACGCCGGCGCCGAGTTCATCGTGACCCCCGTAGTCCTCCCCGAGGTCGTCGAGGCCGCGCACTCGCTGGCGATACCGGTGGCGATGGGCGCCTCCACCCCCACCGAGATCCATACCGCCCGGCTCGCGGGCGCCGACTGGGTGAAGGTCTTCCCCGGGGAGTCGCTCGGGGGGCCCGATTACGTCGCCCACGTCCTCGGGCCTCTGGAGCATGTCCCCATTCTCGTAACGGGCGGGCTGACGGCGGAGAACTACCTCGGGTATCTCGACGCGGGGGCCGAGCTCGTCGGCTTCGCCGGGGCCGTCTTCGATCCCGACATCGCGGCCGAGGGGCGCTTCGACGAGCTCGAGCGCCGGGCCATCGACGTCAACCGCCGCCTCGACCTCTACCTGACCGAGCGCGAGGAGTAAGGCCCGAGCCTTCCGCGACCGAGATCCGCCCCTGAGGCTCTGAGAGTGCGGGGGGCCCCATCGGCAGAGGACCGGAGCCCGACGATGGAGAACCCTCCTCGACAGGCGCCTGTCCGGAGGGTCGATGTATGCGCAAGCTGTTGCGGATACTCCTGGGATTGATCGTCATCTCGTCGCTGCTTCCCTTCGCCGCGGCGAGTGGCTCCGCTGCCGCGAGCTGTCCTTCCCCCGCGCCCAAGCCACTCACTTTCAACAAGCGCGTCTACATCGACGAGCACCGCGCCGGCGGGGAACCCGTGAGCGTCGTCGCGCAAGATGGTTCGATGATCGTCTCCGCCCACGCCGGCACCACCCACCTCTACAAGAACCCCATGGCGCTCCCGGGCGTCACCGATTTCGCGGTCGACTACTGGAACCAGACCCTGAACTGGCGCTCGACCGACGGGGGCAAGA
>JBOGWZ010000150.1:0-4562 GCA_050694075.1 Actinomycetota bacterium
CCCCCACCGAGCTCCAGGCCCAGGGCCCCACGACGAACAGCTATCGAGTGAACGGGGACGTCGTGAAGGACTCGGTCGAGCGCGACGGCCTCACGACCGCCTTCACGGTCACCGACGGGCAAACCGATGTCCGCATCGTGACGGACAGCCCTCTCCCCGATGCCTTCTACTCGAAAGATGCCGTCGAGGTCGTTGCGCTCGGCACCTACAACGGCCGGCAGTTCACGGCCACCGAGGTCCTAGCCAAGTGCCCCTCGAAGTTCAAGGCCAAGGCCTGACCTCCTGAAGCAGTGAGCTCACTCGCTTCCCTGGGAACCCCGAGCCTCGTGGCCGCGCTGGCCTTCTCCGCCGGCGCCGCCGTCCTCTCCGCATTCGGAGCGCTCCGTGCGCAGCGCGCGCTCGTCGAGATGGGGCGGCGTTCGCTTACCGTGGCCGCGCTGTTCACGGCTGCGGCAACCGTTGCGCTTGGTAGCGCCCTTTTCGCGAAGGACTTCTCGGTCGGGTACGTGGCGAACTACGCATCGCGCTCGCTGTCGGGTCCATACACCTTGAGCGCGCTGTGGGGCGGCATGGAGGGGTCGCTGCTCTTCTGGACCCTGCTGCTCACGACGTTCGGAGCGATCGCGCTTGCGCAAGCCCGCAGGCGGGCCACGACGCTTGCGGCGTGGGCCGGCGCCGTGCTCGCCACCATCGCCGTGTTCTTTCTGGCATTGCTGGTGCTTCCGGCCAACCCCTTCGTGACCCTGAGCGACGTTCCTGCGGACGGCAACGGACTGAATCCCCTGCTCCAATCGCCGGGCATGCTCATCCATCCCCCGCTGCTCTACACGGGCTTCGTCGGGTTCTCCGTGCCGTTCGCCTTCGCCATCGCGGCTCTGCTGTCGCGACGTGCCGACGACGAGTGGTTCACTTCCACTCGTCGGTGGACGCTGTTCGCGTGGAGTGCCCTCTCGATCGGGATCGTTCTGGGGGGAGCGTGGGCGTACACGGAGTTGGGTTGGGGCGGTTACTGGGCGTGGGATCCCGTAGAGAACGCGTCCTTCATGCCGTGGCTCACGGCCACCGCGTTCCTGCACTCCGTCATCATCCAGGAGAAGCGCCGCATGCTGAAGGTCTGGAACGTGTCGTTGATTGTGCTGACCTACGTCCTGGCGGTCTTCGGAACCTTCCTCACGAGATCCGGCATCCTGTCCTCGATCCACACCTTCACGGAAGGACCCATAGGGAGATGGTTCCTGCCCTTCCTCGCGGCGATGCTCATCGGAGGGCTCGGGATGGTTGCGTTCAGGCTGGATGTGCTCCGAAGCGAGAACCGATTCGACTCGATCCTGTCCAGGGAATCGGCGTTTCTTGCGAACAACGTGCTGTTCCTGGCGGCGGCGTTCACCGTGCTGTGGGGAACCATCTACCCCATCGTCGCGGAGGCGATCGGGGGCGTCCGGCTCTCGGTCGGACCGCCCTTCTTCAACTCCGTGTTCGTCCCCCTGGGCCTCGCGATCCTGGCACTGGCCGGCATAGGTCCGTTGATCTCGTGGCGCCGCATGAGCAAAGGCACGTTCGTCAGGGTGGCCCGCGTCCCCGTCCTGGCGGGAGCGGGGGCCCTGTCGCTGGCCGCCGCTCTCGGTGTTCGATCGGTGGGAACGCTTCTCGCCTTCGGACTCTGTACCTTCACCGCTGTTGCCATCGGGGCGGAGTTCGCGCGCGGGAGCCGCGTCTACCGCACGGCCGGTCGCTTCCCTTGGGGCGGAGCGCTCGTCGCGACACTGCGGCGCAACCGGCGCCGCTACGGCGGCTACGTCGTGCACCTGGGGATCGTCCTCATCGTGATCGGGTTCGCCGGCGCGGCCTTCCGTACGGAACGACACGCGCTGGTAAGACCCGGTGAAACCATGCGCGTCGGTGATTACGAACTTGCGTATCGCGAGATGGATTCCTTCGCGACCGATGAGAAGGACGTCTTCGTGGCGAACCTCGACGCCCAACGAGATGGGAAGACCGTGGCCCACCTCACACCGCAGCGCAACTTCCACCGAGCCCAGGAACAGTGGCAGTCGGAGGTCGCGATCCGCACTAACCCCGTGGAGGATCTCTATGCGGTCGTGACCTCGTTCGACCGCGACGGCACCGCGGCCATACGAGCGTTCGTGAACCCGCTCACGTGGTGGATCTGGGCTGGCGCGGCGGTGATGGCCGTGGGAATGGGCGTTCTCCTGTCCGGCGGAGCACCAACGGCGGCCGCGGTCCCCGCGCCCGCGCCGGTGAGAGAAGCGGCGGCGGCCACACGATGAAGCGTCTCATGCTGCTGGCAACGTTGGTCGTGGTGGCGTCGGCGCCCGCGCCCGCCCTCGCAACGCCGGAGGACACGGCCAACGACATCGCCTCCAAGATCATGTCGCCCTACTGCCCCGGCGTAACCCTGCACGATTGCCCCTCCGATCAGGCGATCGAGCTGCGGGAGCGGATCGTGGCGTGGGCCACCGCGGGGTGGAGCCAGGAGCGGATCCTCGACACCTTGGAAAAGGAGTTCGGACCGCAGATACGGGCGGTGCCTCCGACGGAAGGCGGCGGACTTCTCGCGTGGGTCCTTCCCGCGGCGG
This sequence comes from Actinomycetota bacterium, assembly GCA_050694075.1. Lineage (GTDB taxonomy): Bacteria > Actinomycetota > CADDZG01 > CADDZG01 > WHSQ01 > JBOGWZ01. Next base: position 2,598 of record JBOGWZ010000150.1, read on the forward strand.
CCGTGGCCGCCGGTGCGGCTCTTGCGTGGACCATCGCCCGGAGATGGAGTTCCCGGACACGACCCGGGACGGCCGTACCTCCCGCGACCGAGGAGGACCGGAGGCGACTCGACGCAGAGCTGGCGCGCCTCAGGGGGATCGAGCGATGGTAGCGGCGGTGATCGTCGCGCTGCTTGCGATCGTGGCCCTCGCGTACGTCGGTGCACCGCTCCGGCGCTCGCGCCGGTCCGTCGGCGAATCCTCCGGCATCACCGAGGCTGAAGCTCGTAAGCGCGCCGCCCTGGTCGCTCTGATGGACCTCGAGGAGGAGCGGGCCGTGGGCAAGCTGTCGGAAAAGGACTTCCTCGCGCTACGGGCGGAATACGAGGCCGAAGCGATCACGGCGCTCAAACAGTTGGATATCGCCGGCTTCGCTCCGGACGACCCATTCGAAGCAGAGATAGCCGCCTACAGGCTCCGCCTGCAATGCCCCGCATGCGGCGCGCCGCGACCGGGTGAGGGGACCTGTCCCCGATGCGGCGCCTGACCGCGTTCCTGCTTACGCTTGCCGCGCTCGTCCCCTCGCCCTCCGCCGCGGCGGCGACGAGGGGGCGGATCGTAGGTCGCGTGGTCGATGCGGCCACCGGCGAGCCGGTAGCCGGTGTGAAGGTCACGCTCACCGGCGCGCACGAGGACGGCACGGACCGAGTTCGCACGGTAGCTCGCACCGACGCGCGGGGCCGCTACGTGTTCGCCGGGCTCGAGACCGGGGCGGAACTCGTCTACGCGGTGGACGCGCGCCACGACGGGGGGCTCTTCGCCGGCCGCGCGATCTCCCTGCCGGCCGACACCGAGCAGGCTCCGATGATCGATACGACGCTGCGAGTATGGGAGACAACTACCGATCCCACCGCGATCCTCATCCGGCGCGATGTGATCTTTGCGGTGCCGGGCGACGACGGGCTCGGCATCATCGAGTCTGTAACGATCGCGAACACGAGCCAACGCGCCTACATAGGCCGGGGAGGCCCCAACGCGCGCGGAAGCATCGGGTTCGCGCTCCCTTCGGATGCGGCGGACGAAGGCGTGACCATCCTCGATTCCACTTACGACATCCCAGACATCGTGCGCACGGAGTTCGGATTCGCGGCGACGATTGCCGTGCCGCCCGGTGAGACGAAGGTCACGTTCACCTATCCACTCGGAGGAAGTGCAGGGACGTTCGATCTCTCGCGCACCGCCCTCTACCCGATCCTCGACCTCGAGGTGCTCGTGGGCGACCCTCTGCGCATCGAGAGCAACAGGCTGGTCTCGAGAGACGAGGAGACGATCGGAGGACGCCGTTACCGCCGGTGGGCGGCCGAGGGCAACATCGACGCGGGCGATCCGGTCCAGGTGAACGCGGTCGCCGAGGCGGGGGCGGGGCCCCTGCTCCTCGGAGCCGTCGTCGCGGTGGCCACGGTCCTCGCCGCGTCCGTGCTGTTGCTGCTCCGCCGCCGTCGTTCACCCGTCCCGGCGGAGCCGGCACGCGCCCCCGCGCCGGGCGACTTGATGGAAGCCATCGCCGCGCTGGACCTTCGCTACCGGGCGGGCGAGATCGGCGAGGAGGAATGGACCCGCACGCGAGCGGAGCTCAAGCGGCGCATTCGGCGGCCGCGCGCTCCCGAACCGACGAAGTGATCGCGGTCCGCGGGCTCCGCGTCGTGTTCGGGCGCACGGTGGCGCTCGATTCGATAAATGTCGATTTCGTTCCCGGAATCACCGGACTCTTCGGTCCGAACGCCTCCGGCAAGTCGACGCTCCTACGCGTGCTTGCAGGACTGCTTGCTCCCACCGACGGAACCGTTGAGATCCGAGGGCGCGCCATCGATACACGCGACGAGAGCCTTCGCCGCAGGATCGGATACGTCGGTCACGAAAGCGGCCTCTATGGGCGGCTGAGTGTTCGGGAGAACCTGGAGCTCTTCGCACGTCTCTACGGGGCTC
>JBOGWZ010000151.1:0-4496 GCA_050694075.1 Actinomycetota bacterium
CGCTGCGCCTACGGGTTCACGAACAAGGAGCGTTATCGTCGCAAGGTTCTGCTGGCGTGCGGCCGCCGGATCGGCTAGGGCGCTGTGGCCCACCGTCGTTCGCGGAGAACCCCCATACGGTGGCTCACGTGCAACTCGGCGCCCGGGGTCAGGCCCCCAGCTCTTCCCGCTCCTCGGGCGAGAGCACCCGGAAAGTGACCCGGGCGACCTCGCGGTCGTCGAGGAAGAAGACGACGTTGTAGTCGTCGGCCGCGAAGTCGATGTCGAGATCGGCGACCTCGTCCTCGAGGCGCTCGACGTGGGTCTTGGTCGCGAGGTGGACCTCTCGGGAAGTGCTCTCGTAGAGGATACGGCCCCCGGGAGACTCGATCTTCCACTGCTCGGTGAAGGTCCCGTGGTCGTCGGTCCACCCCCTCATCACGAGGAACGCGTTGGCCCGCCCCGGCTCGTCGTGCAGCAGCACCGCGTTCGCCAGCCCGGGATGAACGCGCCCTCCCTGACCGTAGAAGCGCTCGCGATCGGCGACCTTCGCGTACTGGAGCCTAGCGCCCAAGAGATCCCCTCCCTAGGTCGGCCCGTACGTCTCTACGGAAACTCCTTGGTTGATGAGCTCCTTCTGCAGGTAGTCGAGATCCATCGCCTGTACCGGCGACAGCACGCCCGAGCGGTCGTAACCGTCTTCGGCCATGCGCGCCGCCCCCGCGGCGAGCGTCTCCGCCGTCAATCCGTACACATCGGCCCCCTGCACGACGACGTTGCGAAAGCCGTTCGAGCCGCGCGCTTCGGCGAGGATCGTCCATCGCTTCTTGCGCGCTTCGACGTGGGGCCCGGGCACCCGTCCCAGCACGCCCTTGAGCGCGCGCTCGACGGGCCCGATCGCGAGGGACGCGCGCAGAAGAGGCAGCGCCGCCTTCAGCGCCGCCTGCTGCGCGGACGAGGTCGTGACGTACGTTTCGAACGAGCGAAGGTTCAGATGCAGCGGCGCGACCTCGAGGACCGACAGCGGGAACGAAGCCGCGGGCCGGGGGCCGAGGGGCGCAGGCATGGGCGACCACCGACGACGCTGCCCGGCGCGCACCTCGACGACCCTCCCGTGCTCGATGAAGCGCCCCGCCGAGGCAAGGATCCTCGGAATGGAACGAGCGGTGCCCGATGAGGCCGTGGACGGAACCGCGTACGTAAGCGTCAGCTCGGGAGACTCCAGGCCCTCGGTCGCCAGCGTCGCAGCGACATCGGCCGGCACCTCGTCGAACCCCATCGCCGGGACCAACGCCACCGCGGCATCACGCGCATCGTCCGAGCGAGACTCCACCAGCCGCGCGATGAACGGTCCCTCTCCGGTGGAGTCGAGGTAGTGAACGCGGGCCCTCAGCGCGGCTTCGACCGCGGTGTCGCCGAGCTCGATGAAGGGGCCGACACAGGAGATCATCACGCGGACGTCTCCGAGCGCGGACACGAGCGCGTCGGCGTCGCCGACTTCGGCGATCCTCACCTCGGGATCACCGACCTCGGAAGCAAGGGATAGGAGCTTGGTGCGGTCGCGTCCCGCGATCGCAAAGTCGACCTGACGCCGCGCCAGCGCATGCGCGGTGAGCCTTCCCGTGAACCCGGTCGCTCCGAAGAGCAGGACGTCGGGCATGGGGGCCAGCCTACTCGTGGCCCGGGAGCGGTGCTGGGTACGCTTCGGCCGTGAGCGTCGCCCTTTCCGTCACGATCCATCTCGTGAGGCACGGTGAAGTCGAGGACCCGAAGGGAATCATCTACGGCCGGCTTCCCGGCTATCACCTGTCCGAGCGCGGTCGCAGGCAGGCGGAGGGGGCGGCCGAGCGTCTGGCGGGAAGCGACGTCGGGGCGCTGTGGGCGAGCCCGCTCGAGCGGGCGCAGGAGACCGCCGAAGCCATCGCCGCTCGCCTCGACGTCGAGATCACGACCGACGAGCGCTTGGTCGAGTCGGACTCGAGTTTTGTCAACTTCGGCCGCACGCTGAGGACCTTCGCTCGCTCTCTCGCCCGGTCGCCGCGGCACTGGGGGAAGTTCACCAACCCGTTCCGGCCCTCGTGGGGGGAATCGTTCGCGGACATTCGAACCCGGATGCTGGCGGCGATCGCGGATGCGGTCGGTGCGGCCGACGGCCGCGAGGTCGTGATCGTCTCGCATCAGACGCCCGTGCTGGTGGCTCGGCTGGCGCTCGCCCGGAGGCGGTTGCCCCCCTGGCTCGCGTTCACTCCCTGCGAGACCGGCTCGGTCACGAGCCTGGCTCTCCAGGAGGGGAAGGTCGTATCGGCGTCCTACTCCAGGCCACAGGCGTGACGCCGGGGCTACTGGAGGGCCTCCTCCTCGTCCTCGGAAGAGTCCACGGTCTCCACCAGAGGGGACGAGCACACCGGACAGACTGGCGTGTCGTCTTCCTCGACGTACACGGTCCGCTGACAGGTGGTGCAGAACGCCGAAAGGGCCATGTCGGAAAGGTAGCCTGCTTTGTTCATCCGCACCAGCAACCCGGAGGTTTTTCTTCTTGATCGCTGCTCCGGCGGACACCGGGAGCTACGACGCGGTCGTCATCGGTGCCGGCCACAACGGGCTCGTGTGCGCCGCCTACCTCGCCCGGGAAGGCCTCCGGGTGGCCGTCCTCGAGCGCAGCGATCGGATCGGAGGAGCGTGCGTCACCGAGGAGCTGTTTCCCGGCTTTCGGTTCTCGACGGCCGCGTACTCCCTCTCTCTGTTGCAGCCCGACATCGTGTCCGATCTCTCCCTGAGGCTCGACGTACGGCCCAAGGACCCCTCCGTGTTCGCCCCGTTCGAGGACGGCGGAGGCCTGCTGCTGTGGGAGGACGCCGACAAGAAGCGCGACGAGATCGCGAAGGTGTCGAAGCCCGACGCCGATGCGTATCCGCGGTTCGTCGCGCTGTTCGACGAGGCCGCACGCCGGTTCCGCCCCTTTCTGACCTACCCCGCGACGCGCAAACAGGTTCGAAGGGGATTCCGCGCGTCGGAGATCGAGGGGCTGTTCAAGAAGACCGTTGACGCCCCCATCGCCGATGTGTGCGAGGAGTTCTTCGAATCCGACCTGATGAGGGGGATCACGGCGTCGCAGGGGATCATCGGGTCCTCGGCGGGGCCTCGAACCCCCGGCACCGCCTACCTCTATCTCCACCACGCGTTCGGTGAGATGGCGGGTCGCTCCGGAGGGTGGGGTCTCGTGCGCGGGGGCATGGGAACGATCACGTCCCAGCTCGCGGACGCCGTGCGGGGGGCCGGAGGTGAGATCCGGCTCTCCGCGGAGGTCGCAGAGATCAAGCGCGACGGTCACCGGAGGGCCGGAGGAGTGGTGCTCGCCTCCGGTGAGGAGATCGACGCGCCGGTCGTCGTCTCGAACGCGGATCCGAAACGAACGGTCGGTCTCGTGCCGTCCGGTGTCCTTCCGCCGGAGTTCGTTCAGGACGTCGAGCTGATCCCGACCGAGGGCACGGTGGTCAAGGTGAACTGTGCACTGTCCGTGCTGCCGCGCTTTTCGGGCATGAGCACCAAGGGCGTGGGTTCCGAGCATCTCGCCACGATCACGGTGGCGCCGTCGATCGACTACCTCGAAAAGGCATGCCGCGCCGCGGCCGAGGGCCGCGTGCCGGATGCGATGTTCCTCGAGGCGTGGATCCAGACGGCGTCCGAGCCCGAGCTTGCGCCCGAGGGCCATCACACGTTGTCGGTGTTCGCGCAGTACGCGCCGTACTCGCTCGCGGAGGGGAGCTGGGACGAGCGGCGCGACGAGATCGGCGACGTCGTGATCGGCTCACTCGAGCGCTACGCGCCGGGGTTGAGCGATCTCGTGGAGGATCGGATGGTGCTCGGCCCCCCCGATCTCGAGGCGCGCTTCGGGCTCACCGGCGGGCACATCTTCCACGGCGAGTTGCTTCCGGAGTGGTTGTTCGAGAAGAGGCCGGCGTCCGGCTGGCATCGTCACCGGACGCCGTTGCCCGGCCTCTATCTTTGCGGATCGGGAGCGCACCCGGGAGGAGGGGTGTGCGGCGCGCCGGGGCGCAACGCAGCGCGCGCGGTGCTCGCCGACGTCGTGGCCGCGGGCGGCACGCTGCCCACCCTGAGCTGACTTGCACGTGAGCCCCCCTATAGGTGGCTGACGTGCAACTCGGCGTTTGGACGCGAGTCGGTTCGGGTACCCCCTACCAAGGGAAGCACGACGGCGTGGGCGCTCCACGCCCGTCAGGAGGTGAGAGTTCATGGGTATCGGCGTCAGCATCTTTCTGCTCGCGATCGGCGCCATCTTGACGTTCGGACTCAACATCGACACGGACGAATCCGGCGTCTTCAACCTCGACACCATCGGCATCATCCTGATGATCATCGGTGCGGTCGGCATATTGCTCTCGATGCTGTTCTGGAGCACATGGGGGGGCCCGGGAGGTCGTCGCGAGGAGCGCTACGTCGAGCGCGACCGCGAAGTCATCTAGCAAAGAGTGATCGAGTGGCCGCCGGCATGACGC
>JBOGWZ010000152.1:0-4490 GCA_050694075.1 Actinomycetota bacterium
TGTGGGCGCTCTGGACGGCCCTCACCGCGCGCACCTCGTTGACGGTCTCCATGAGCGCGGCCTCTTGGGTGCGGACATCGCGTTCGACCTCCGCAAGCATGTGGTTCGCGGCCTCGACCTCACCGGCCCGCACCAGGGTCGCAGTGAACGTCAGCTTGTCGTCGAGCGTCCGCCGGGTGCGCAACGAGAAGCGCCGCGCAGACGCCGCGAGGGCGCCCCGGGTGGCCTCGTCGTCCCACGGTTCGAAGAGCTCCCGCAGAGCGCGTGACAACTCACGGATGTCGCCCACCAGCCGCCTCATAATCAGGTGGTTCGACCCCTCCCAGGAGTCCCCTGCCCCCATTTCGTCCCTTTTGGCCTGGTTCCCAAGAGGAGGGGCAGGGGGAACCAGTGAGGCGCCTTGGCGCCGGGGTTCCCCGACAAAAGGACACGCTTCCCGGAACCCCTCCCCACTAGACTGCGGGTCATGGCCCCCGAGGAGCTCCCCGAGGAACCCCTCCAGAGGCGGTCGATCGAGGAGCGGCTCGCGGATCTCGACGACCGCAGGGCGCAGGCGCACCTGGCCGGCGGCGAGCAGGCGATCGAGAAGCACCACGAGCGAGGAAAGCTCACCGCCCGCGAGCGGATCGAGAGGCTGCTCGATGCGGGGAGCTTCGTCGAGACCGACATGTTGGCGCGTCACCGCAGCCACGGCTTTGGGATCGAGAAGAAGCGTCCCTACTCCGATGCCGTAGTGACGGGCTGGGGCACCATCGACGGCCGCAAGGTGTTCGTGTTCGCCCAGGACTTCACGGTGTTCGGCGGCAGCCTGGGGGAGGTCATGGGCGAGAAGATCTGCAAGGTCATGGACCTCGCGCTCTCCACCGGCGCGCCGGTCATCGGGCTCAACGACTCCGGAGGCGCACGGATCCAGGAGGGGGCCGCGTCGCTTGCCGGCTACGGCTACATCTTCGACCGTAACGTCCGCTGCTCGGGGGTGATCCCGCAGATCTCGGCGATCATGGGCCCTTGCGCGGGCGGCGCGGTGTACTCGCCGGCGATGACCGACTTCGTGTTCATGGTGTCGGAGAGCTCGCACATGTTCATCACCGGTCCCGACGTCATCAAGGCAGTGACCGGTGAGGAGGTCTCCCACGAGGAGCTCGGGGGGGCCATGAGCCACGCGTCCAAGTCCGGCGTCGCGCATTTCGTGGCGCAGAACGACGACGATTGCCTCGAGCAGATCCGTTATCTCTTGTCGTTCATCCCCTCGAACAACTTCGAGTCCCCGCCCTATTTCCCGCCGACCGACGACCCGGAACGCTCTTGCGACGAGCTGCTCGAGGTGATCCCTCCGTCAACCAACCTCCCCTACGACATGCACCGCGTCATCGAGTCCACTTTCGACGACGGCGAGTTCTTCGAGGTCCAGCCGCACTGGGCCGAGAACATCATCTGCGGCTTCGCTCGCCTGAACGGCCATCCGGTCGGCATCGTCGCGAACCAGCCACAGGTCCTCGCCGGGTGTCTCGATATCAACACCTCCAACAAGGGCGCTCGTTTCGTGCGCTTCTGCGATGCCTTCAACGTCCCGCTGATCGCGTTCGTCGACGTTCCCGGCTTCCTGCCCGGCACGGAGCAGGAGTACGGGGGGATCATCCGACACGGATCCAAGCTGCTCTACGCGTTCACCGAAGCAACCGTGCCCCGTATGACCGTGATAACCCGCAAGGCCTACGGCGGTGCGTACGTCGTGATGAACTCGAAGCACATCCGCGCCGACGTATCGTTCGCGTGGCCCACCGCGGAGATCGCGGTGATGGGGGCCGAGGGCGCCGTCAACATCATCCACCGGCGTGAGATCGCGTCGGCAGACGATCCGGGATCCAAGCGCACCGAGTTGATCGCGGACTACGTGGAGAGGTTCTCGAACCCGTATATCGCGGCCGAGCGAGGCTACATCGACGACGTGATCGAACCGCAGCAGACGCGCAGGACGCTCGTCAAGGCGCTGGAGATGCTGCGCTCGAAGCGAGAGACGATCCCACAGCGCAAGCATGGAAACATCCCGCTGTGAGCGAGCGCAGAAGGCCCCGGCTCGAGGTGGTCTCGATCGACGGCAACCCCACGGACGACGAACGCCGCGCCATCGCGGAGGCGGTGACGGAGCGCGCCGAGCGTGAGCGCGCGGCGGTTTCGACGTCGGTGTGGCTGCGGGCGGCGCGCGGCGAGGCGCGCCGGCTCGGGATGTACGACTACCGCGACCGCTTCAGCTCCGACGATGTGTGGCGCCTCTCGGTGCGCTTCCCGGCCGGGGGCCGGGAGTTCCCGGGCCTGAACGGCCGGGGCGACGCCAAGTAACGCCCTTTTGTCTTCACATCCCGGCACTTTCGCGATTCGAAAAACCACCGGAATGTGCAGACAAAACAGCGTTAGCCGGGGATCGTCAGGCCCCCGCTGACGCTCATCACCTGCGCGGTCAGGAAGCTCGCCTCGTCGCCGATGAAGTAGGCGACGGCGCCGGCGACGTCCTCGGGGGCCGCGAGGCGGCGCAGAGGGGTCGCGCGCTCCATGCGCTCCATCAGCTTGGTTCCGAACTCGGACCGCCGGATGGCCTCGGTCATCGGCGTGTCGGCGGGGCCCGGGCAGACGCAGTTGACGGTGACCTTGTCGCGCGCCAGCTCCCTGGCGATCGCCTTCGTGAATGCGATCACGCCGCCCTTGGCCGCCGAATAGACTGCCTCGCCCAGTCCCCCCACACGACCCGCGTCCGAGGCGATGTTGACGATGCGTCCGTAGCCGGTGTCACGACAGCGCGCGACGATCCGGGGCGCCCCGGCGTAGGTGCAGTTGACGACGCCCATGAGGTTGACGGCGATCAACGCGCTCCAATCGGCCGGATCGCTCTCCAGGAAGAAGCCGGGGATGTCGAACCCTGCGTTGTTGACGAGAGCGTCCAGTGAACCGAATCGCTTCGTCGCCGCGTCGATCGCGCTGCTCACCTGCTCGAGATCCACCACGTCACAGGCGAGCGCGACGGCCGTCCCCCGGCCCACCTCGATCTCGCGCGCGGTTTCGGCGGCCCCGTTGCTGTCGATGTCTGCGATCGCTACCGAGAAGCCCTCGCGCGCGAGCCGGAGTGCGATCGCCCGGCCGAGGCCCGAGGCGGCGCCGGTGACGAAGGCGGCTCTCAACGCTCCCGGAAGGCCCTGGCGGCGTCGCGCAGCCACGGCGAGCGCGCGCCTTGCGCCGTGAGGACCGAGGCCAGTCCTCCCGTCGACGCCGGGTCTCCGACCACGGCCTCCCACGTCAGTTCTGGGTCGGGCCCCGGTGCGGGGCTCTCCGCCGCAGCGCTCTCACCGGTATCCGAACCGGGAAGCACGAGAAGAGCGGAGGAGACCGCCCTCTCGCTGCCGTCCGAGGGACGGTTCCTCACACCGCCGTTGACGACCATGGTCGTCCCGCCACCGCCGTCGAGGTTCAGCGCCCACGTCGCTCCGAGCGAGGAGAAGAGATCGGCGAATTCCTGAAGCGTCATGCCCACGCTGCGGTCCTGGCGGCCGTCGACCGTGACCATCAGGACCCTGCCGTCGGGGTGGAGACCTACTCCGGTGCGCGGATGCCGGCGGAAGAACCTCTCGCTCCCGGTGACGTTTCTTTCGATGATCTGGCCGTTCTCGATCAGGGTTGGGTTGCCGCCCAGGGCGTCCTTGATCTCGAACCAGCCGAAAGACCACCCGACGACCACCTGCTCCCCCGGCAACAGGGTCCGGATCGCGGGGTCGTGGGCGCCGCCGATGGGCGCCGAGATCACAACTCCGCCCTTGCGACCCAGTCGCCGGTCGCTGCACCGCACCCTATCGACCTGATGCGTGGCCTCGACGCCGGAACCGGACGATGAGAAGTGCACGGGCTCGATTGCGTAAAGCCGGGCCGAGCAGGCGAAATACGGGGGTTGCTCCTCCGACGCGCCATGGGGGGTGAACAACGCCAGCTCGTCGTAAGCCGGTGGCCCTTGGTTCAGGCGCGCAACCTCGTACTGGATCCCTGAATCCGACTCGTACAGCCACGCGCTCACATCGGCGTGGCCCATGTAGCCGACGGTCTCCGAGGAGTTGACCGCGAAGTTCCTCCCGAACTTGAGCGGCGTCTGGGCGAGCAGCCCGTCCTCCATGAACGCAAAGACGGGACGACCCGACGGGCGGGCATAGTCGCCGTTGACCGCCGCGATCGCGCCGTGGCGATTCGCCATCGCCGACGTCCTTTCGAAGCCCGGGAGCTTGTCGTTGGCGAGGGCCACGTCGATCGTGGACGGCCTGGCGAGGTTGACCGTGACGATCTTGATCCGCCAAGGCCCCTTCGGGTCCCTGATGCGGGTGAACTTAACGCCGGGGCCGACCCGGGTGGTGGAGCTCCGATATCCACCGGACGCGGGCGACGCAGCCGCCCCCACGGTGATCCCCAGGGCGGCGAGAGCGGCAAAGAGCTGCCGCACGCGCGTGGTCGTCCCA
>JBOGWZ010000153.1:0-4464 GCA_050694075.1 Actinomycetota bacterium
GGTCGACGGCGCGGTCGAGATCGGAGAGCACGATCTCGGGGGGTTCGGGGGGCTCGGGGAGAGCGGGCGCGCCCATCAACTCTCGGGCCAGGGCGACGCCGTCCTCGGGACCTTTGACCAGCAGCGCGTCGCCGGGAGAGACGACGAAGTCGCCTCCGGGATCGAGGTTCCATTCGCCGCCGCGCCGCGCGGCGATGACCCACATCCCTATCTCGACCGGAAGGGCGATCTCGCGCAGCGTTTGGCCCGCCACCGACGCCTCGTCCCGCACCTTGATACGCGACACGACTTCGTCGGCGTGACGGAGGTCGCGGCGCAGGTCCTCGACTATCCCCATCCCGACCGCCACGACGCGCGCGATGTCATCGGCCGCGTCGGCGATCTTTTCCACAGCGGAGGCGATCTCGAGCACTCCCGCCATGTGCTCCGCGTCCTCGGGACTGCGGGCGGCGAGGATCGTCATGCGCCTGAGGTCGTGGAGGTACTTGACCATGCGCTCCTCGAGCCGCCCGACCTCCTTGGCGAGGTCCGCGTCCGAGAAGAACACCGACGCGTAAGCCAGATCGACCATGAGCTCCGACGAGTCTTTGATCTCCGCCAGGAGCTCCTTGACGGTACTCGGACCTTCTGCGTTATCCATGAACCCTCCCTAAGCTACTCCGAACACGACGAGCGATACGACGAGGCAGATCACGCCGAGTAGATCCATGCCCGAGGTGACGAGCGGGATCGTGTGGTTGTCGGGGTCGAATCCGAACCGGAAGGTCGCGACCGCGGCGTAATAGCCGATGAGTGACGCGACCAGCGTGGCGAGGACTCCGCCAGCCATCACCACTCCAATGAATGTTGCGACCCCCGGATAGGCGTGATCGGTGAGCTCGGCCAGGCCGAGCGTGGTCACGGCCGTGAGGCCGTAGACGGTCAACCCGAGCGCCAGCACGATGGATGCGTCGAGGAATGCCGCCGCCTCCGGACGAGCGCGCGCGGTGACCGCGCCGAGATGCAGTTTCGATCCGAGGCGCGCGGCGAGGACGGACCCGAGTGCTCCCGTGTTCTCGAGGAAGCCCGGAATGATGATCAAGAACGCCGGCAGCGGGAGGAAGACCTCCTCCATCCGGGGTTCCACGACGGTTCCCGCGAGCACGTCGAGCACGATCGCGATGCACAGCACAGGAAAGCTCTCGCGCACGATCCGGCGAGCGATCAGCAGCGCGCTGGACCAGCCTCGCTGCAGCGCGACGAGACCCGCGACAAGGGCGAAGCCTCCGAGCACCGGGGTGACGATGTCGATGTCGACGAGGAAGGACGCCACGAGTACCGACGGGAGCGTCACCACGTCTCCGATCGCGGTGATCAGCGGAGCTCCCACCGAGTCGAGGTCCCATCCTCGCCGGAACGAGGTCACCGACAACACCACCGTCACTCCGAGCACGACCGTGGATGACAGGAGGCCCCCGACCATTGCCACCACGACAAGGTCCCACGCGGAGATCGTCTCGATCCCCAGCAGCCCCGCCACCGACCTGGCAATCAGTCCCATGGTGACGGACGTCCCTACGGTCAGAAGCGTCGCCGCGTACACGTTCTGGAACAGGAGGCCCTGGCGGTCCCGTGACACCTCGAACAGACCGGAGTGGATAGATGTCCCGAGTCGCGCCGCGAGCGCTCCAAAGATGTTGCCCCGCATCCCGATCGAGACCGGGATCAGGACGAACAGGCCCTCCACGTCCTCGATACGCGTCCCCATCGCGGCCAGGGTCACGCCCGCGATCAGCGAAGTCAGCGAGGCGATGCACACGGCCACGAACCCTTGCCGCATCGTGGTCCGCTCCGATCCCCAGTAGTCGAAGACCTGGCGCGCCGGGTCGGCGACGCGCCGGGCCGTGCCCCGGGCGGCCCTGGCGGGGGGGCCCAGGAGAGCGCGGACGGCCAGCCCCACCCACCGAAGGGGCAGGGCAAGCCTTCGACGTCGCTGCGAATCCTTCTGATTCATCGCAAGGCAACTCCAAACCGCGATGGGCCGTCTAACCGAATACCCGTAAGTGAGGGACGGCCGGCCGCGACGGTACGCCGTTCCCTGGGAGGAGGCGTGATGGGCAACGAGCAGCCGATCCGGGGATCCAGGGCTCAGGCACTGCCGCGGGCGTCCCGCACCTATCCGCGGGACCGCGTCTGCGCCGAGCCCGGATGCGAGACGCGTCTCTCCACCTACAACCGCCGCGAGAAGTGCTGGGTGCACGCAGAGAGGAAGATCCCGCGCCTCCGGGGCCGCAAACCGGCCCCGGGCTCCGCTTAGAGCCCGGCGCTGCGGGCGGCGACATGCCCTCCCTCACCCAAAACCTTTAACCCCCAGGGTTCGGTCGGACACGATCGCCGTCCTCGCGCCTGCCTCTGATCTCCGCAAGGGAGCCGGTATTGTGGAAGTCAACCGTTCGGAGCTCTGAAGCGGAGGATGTAACGAGAATGCGCGTACGTTGTGTCGCGGCGCTTCTGGGGGTCGCGGCGCTCGCCCTCGCCGCCGTCGCTTCGCCCGCCCTCGCCGCCGGGCCGACGCTGGCTCAGCAACAGCAAGAGGAAGACGTCCCGGGAGAGGAGGAGTCCGGTCAGGACGCTGAGGCCGAAACCGACCCGGGAGAGGGCGGCGGCGCGGCGGAGGAGACCGGGCCCCCGTGGACCTATCAGATGTCGTGGCTCGCGCTGATCGGCGCCTTCTTCCTGCTCCTGGCCATCGGGGCCGCTTACTACCGATTCGTGGTCACGCGTCAGCGAGGGGAGGCCTGAGCCGCACGGCTCGTCTGATCGATCCCCGCGTTGCCGCCTTCGTGGCGCGGCGCGTCGCGGGAAGGAGCCCCGTCGGCTCGTCCCATCTGATCGAGGCCCTTCGCCGCGACCTCGACGTCGCCGTTCCCCGCGCGGAGGAGCTGGTGGCCGGCGCCAGCGGGATCCCGGCCCCCGTTCCGGTCCGGTGGGACCTGATCGACAGGGCGCGGTGGACGGACGCCAACATCGCCGGCATGACCGAGTTGCTTCGGCCCCTGGCCGAGAAGGTCGCGCGCCGCCTGGACACCTTGCCCCCGGCGGTCAAGATCGCCCAGCGCTCGGTCGTCTCGGTCGAGGTGGGCGTGCTCCTCGGCTACGTCTCCCGTCGGGTGCTCGGCCAGTACGACCTGCTCGTCCCCGAGGGCTCGGGGGCCGGCGAGGGAAACGGCGCCGCCCTCTACTTCGTGGGTGTGAACATGGTCGAGACCGAGCGCCGCTTCTCGTTCGTGCCGGCCGATTTCGCCCTCTGGGTAGCGACCCACGAGGTGACGCACCGCTTCCAGTTCGCCGGCGTCCCGTGGCTGCGCGAGCGGTTCTTCTCGCTGGTGCACTCATACCTCGAGGCGCTCGACCTCGACGCGCGCGGGCTCGCTCGGCGCCTTGCCGGCGCAGCGGCGCGTCTCGCCTCCCGCTCGACCCCACCCGAGGAACGCCATCCCGTGTACCTGCTCGCATCCGAGGAGCAGAGGGCGCGCCTCGACGAGATCCAGGCGCTGATGGCCGTCGTCGAGGGCCACGGGAACTTCGTGATGGACGCCGTCGGCGCCGCGGTAATCCCGTCGTTCCGGCGGATGCGCGGGGTCTTCCACCGGCGTAGACAGCAGGTGGGGGCCGTGCAGAGGGCGATCAACCACGTCCTCGGCCTCGAGATGAAGCTGCGCCAGTACGAGTTGGGCCAGAGCTTCTGTGAGCACGTAGCGGCCCACGCGGGCACGTCCGCGCTCGGCGCGCTGTGGAGCTCGGCGGACAACCTTCCCACTCTCGGGGAACTGAAGGAGCCGGACCTGTGGCTGCGCCGGGTGGCGTAGGCGCGCGGGCGTTCGGAGGCCCCGGCTACGACGTCGTCGAACGCGTATGGCAGACGATCGAGCGCCACCGGATGCTCGAGGGGGGCGACACCCTGGTGGTGGCGGTCTCGGGGGGGCCCGACTCCGTCTGCCTGCTCGACTCGCTGGCCCGACTGCAATCGAAGATCGCGCTCTCACTCGTCGTCGCTCACGTCGACCACGCAATCTCGGATCGTTCCGCCCAAGTCGCGGCGCGGGTCGCGCACGACGCCGCCGAGATGGGCTTCGAGGTGCACGTCACCAAGGCCCCCGACCTCTCAGGGCCCAACCTGCAGGCGCGCGCCCGAGAGTTCCGCTACGGCTTTCTCGAGATAGTGGCTCAGAAGGAGGGGGCGCGGCGGATCGCGACCGGCCACACCCTCGACGACCGCGTCGAGACGACCCTGGCGCGGCTCATCCACGGCGCGGCCCCCGACGTGCTCGCGGGGATCCCCCCGGTCGAGGACGCCCGTGTCCGTCCGCTGATCGACGTGCGCCGCAAGGAGACCCGCGCCTACTGCGAAGACGTTGGCCTTACCTACTTCGAGGACCCCGCCAACGAGGACGAGCGCTTCGAGCGGGTCGCGGTGCGGCGGCG
>JBOGWZ010000154.1:0-4448 GCA_050694075.1 Actinomycetota bacterium
GATGAGGGCGGGCTGGGCGATCAAGGCCACGTCCGGTGGGCTCCCCCCCTCTATCTGCGTGCCCAGGAAGGCGGCCATGTCGTCACCGCCGGACCGGAAGGAGGCCGTAATGCCTGTTTCCTCTTCGAACGCGTCCAGCACCGCTCGGAAGTTCTTCTGCTCGGTACCGACGTGAACCGACGCGACCTCGATCGGCGGACCGCCATCTTGGGCCGCGCCGTCGCCCCCGTCGTCGTCGTCACCGCCGCACGCCGCAGCGAACAGTGCCACGACCGCGATCAGGACCATCCACGACCGACGCTTCATCTGCATCCCCCTCCTCCAGCGCTACACCGTCTTTGGCGTTGCTCCTTCCGTGCCAGTTTCCTCCTATCGGTCATAGATCCCGAGGGCCGACTCGGGGTCGAAGAAGTGCAGCTGCGTCGTGTCGACGAACAGCTCCACGTCGTCGCCCTGCGATGCCTTGCTCTTCGGGTCGAGCTCGGCGACGAAATCGTTCCGTCCGGCCTGAGCCTGCTCTTCGAGCTTCTCGACCTGCTCCCCTCCGATGTCCGCCGCGAGCTCCTTCATGTCCTCCGTGAGCACGACCGGAGCGTTCACCGCGAAATGCACGAGCGTTTGCGTCCCCAGGGCCTCCACGAGATCGATGTGGGCCTTGAGACGAGAGCCCTCGGGCAGGTCCCCGACCAGCGCGGCATCCTCGAAGTCCTGCGGTCGGATGCCGACGATGATGTCCTTCCCCACGTGGTTCTCGAGGGCCGGACGGGCCGACAGGACCTTGGGATCGAGCCTCAGCACCTGGTCGCCGACTGCCGCCTTCAGGCCGCCGTCGGCGCGCTCCAGCCTGGTGGAGACGAAGTTCATCGACGGACTGCCGATGAAGCCGGCCACGAAGAGGTTCTGCGGCTTGCCGAAGAGTGTGGGCGGACTCCCGACCTGCTGGAGCTCACCCTTCTTGATGACGGCCACTCGATCTCCCATCGTCATCGCCTCGACCTGGTCGTGGGTCACGTAGATGGTCGTCACGTGCAGGTCGTCCTGGATGCGGGCTATCTCCGACCGCATCTGCACCCGCAATTTGGCGTCGAGGTTGGAGAGGGGCTCGTCCATGAGGAAGGCCTGGGGTTCACGGACGATCGCCCGGCCCATGGCGACCCGTTGTCTCTGGCCGCCGGAGAGCGCGCGCGGCTTGCGCTTCAGGAATTCCTCGAGTCCGAGGATGCGAGCGGCATCTTTCACGCGGCGGTCGATCTCGGACTTGTCCATCTTCCCTAGCTTGAGACCGAAGGCCATGTTGTCGTAGACGCTCATGTGGGGGTAGAGGGCATAGTTCTGGAAGACCATGGCGATATCGCGGTCCTTGGGAGCGACCTCGTTGACGCGCTTTCCGCCGATCCTTACCTCGCCCTCGGAGATCGTCTCGAGACCTGCGACCATCCGAAGCGCCGTCGTTTTTCCACAGCCGGACGGGCCGACGAAGACCATGAATTCTGCGTCCCGTATCTCGAGATCGAGCTCCTTGACCGCCAGCGTTCCGTCGTCGTAAATCTTCGTGGCCTTGTCGAGGACGATCTCGCCCACTCGGCTCCCCCCTGGTCCCGGCTGCGACGAAGCCCATAACCTACCGCTTGCCCTGCACTGCGCAAGCAGAAGCGGGCCGCGGAGGGGGAGAGGCGAAGGCCCCGTCGCGCCTCAGGCTCAGCGGAGCTTGGGCCCTCCCACGAGACGCCCGACCACTCCGTCCGATCCGATGTCGCCCGACGTCGTGGTCGCGCACGCGGTGATGCAAGCGTCGACGAGCGATGCCCACGGCGTGCCCTCCGGACCGACCACGACGTCGAGGAAGTCCAGGATCGAGTTTCCACACCGCCCCGGGCCGCAGTTCTGACGCTTGAGCGGGTCCTTGGGGTCGTTGACAGAACCGGTGTAGAAGAGTGGGTTCTTGGACAGGGCGTTCGCGCTCATCGTGATGTATCCGTTCCAGGTCACCTTCTCGTACGCCTTGGGAGGCGGACAGGACGTGATGGCGGTGCACTCGTCTTGTTCGAACTTCCCCGGTTTGTAGGGAGAGTTTGTGCTTCCCATGTAGACGATCGCGATCTTGCCGGGGTCTCCGGCGTCGATCCCGGGAAGGTTCGCTTCCTTGATCCCGGGCGGACCGATCATCAGCGGCTCAGAGAAGCGTTTTCCACCGTTCTCGGAGACCGCGAGATAGGGAAGGCGGTCCCGGCCGATCCACGTGTAATAGACGTTGTTCTTGGAGTCGACGGCCACGCCGGCTTCGTGACCCGATATCCCGTTCTTGGCGACCTGGACGCGCTGCCAGGTCGCGCCCTCGTCCTTGCTGATGGCGAGGAACGGCTGGCCGCAGTAACCCCTCGGCAGAAAGACGGTTCCATCGCGCCCGACCACGCCGTGACCGTGCAGACCCCCGCAGAGCTGACCGGGGTTGTCGGGACTCGTTCCCGTGAAAGGCGGAGTGCCCGTAGGCGCGAACGTGATGCCTCCGTCGAGAGATCTCGAGCACGACGAGGTCGCGACATCGTTCCAGCAGTAATAGACGACGTTCTTGTATCCGGTCGGTGTGCTCACGGCCGGAGGACCGGAGAACAGCGTCTGATGGTCGTTGACGGGGCGACCGCAGGCCAGCGGATTGGTCGTCCACGTCTCGGCGCGGTCGTCGGTGTACGAGAGGTAGGAGCACGCGATCGTGAGATCGATGGTGTAGACGCGACCCGTGATCTCGTCGACGTAGAGGTAAGGATCGAAGGACACGAGCTGGGCGTTCCGGCCGCCGGGGAACTTGGGGGAAACAACGTTCCAGGTCTTGCCGCGATCGGGAGAACGCACGACCTCGATGCGGAAGTTGGTCTGGATCGCGACCGTGAAGACGCTTCCGTCCTTGGTCAGGCCGACGGTCGGCTCGCCCGAGTTCATCCCGATGCGGAACAGCCGGGCGTCGGGGGCATTCGATGTGATCCGAGGGGCGTCGACACGTCGACCACCGGAATGGTGGCTCACCGCGCGGCCGCCGGAGCCGTCGGAGCCCTTCCCCGAGGCTTGGGCCGCTCGAACGCCGCCGTCGCCGGCCAGGGCCAGCGCGCACAGGGCGACCACAACGACGAGCGCCGCGAGGCGGCGCGCTCGATCCAGGGGTAGTTGCGGGAGGCTTGTCCGCATCAACCTATGCATTCGCTGCGGTGTGTGGCTTTCCTGCCCCTCCGAGCTGCCAGTTACAGGGAATCGAGCGGGCGAGTCTGACTAGTTCGGACTATTGCGGGGCTCCGTTCACAGGCACAGTGTTGTTTGCACGATGGGACAACGACCGATCGTTCTCGTGGTCGACGATGACTCAGCAACTCGCGAGCTGCTCAGCACGATGCTCTCCTTAGACGGACGCTTCCGGATCGGAGGCGTTGCGGAAGATGGTTTCGAGGGCGCGATGCTGGCCGCGGACCTCCACCCCGACGTGGTGATCCTCGACTTCTACATGCCGCGCTGGGACGGCGCCAAGGCGGCGGAGTTCATACGCGGGCACTGCCCCCACACGAAGATCCTGGCGTTCTCGGCGGTTCTCGACGAACATCCCGACTGGGCGGACGACTTCCTCGTCAAGACCGACATCGACCGGCTCCTGCGTCTGATAGGGGATATGGCCGGCGCCGCCACGGTCTGATCCGGCAGGTCGGCAAAGCTACCGCGCCCCGGCGGCGCGCTCCCGCCGCTTCGTCTAGGCTGCCGGGCGGCTGGGACAACGACTAGAGCGGGATCAATTCAACCGCCGACGCGGGGCGTGACGGCCGGCGGCAATGACACTCTGCAAGGGGAGGGAACAAACAATGCTGCGACGACTGAAGGTTGCCCAACCGGCACTCGTGTTGGTGGCGAGCGTCATCGCCGCCGTTGCCCTACTGGCGACGCCGGCGCTGGCACACCACAAGGCCGACCACGCCACGGGCCCCGTCCGGCGGCGGTGGTGGCGGCGGAGGCGGTAGCGACCCCGACGGACCGGCAACGGTGGCTACGACGGCCCGGGTGGTGAGTTCGGCGAAGTCGACCACAACAACGGGTGCGGCAACGACGTGCATCAGGGCGACGTCGACGACTCCGATCCGATCGGGGAGGACGACAACAACGGTAAGTGCCAGGGCCTCGAGAAGGAGAAGAACAAGAGTGTCGGTGGTCCGAGTGGCCCCGGCTCGGGGGGAGCGGAGGGCCCCGGTGAAGCCGGTGGTGGAGCGGGCGGCGGCGCTGGTGGATCCGGCGGTGGTGATGTATCGGCCGGCGTGGGCACCGGCGGCGGAGGAGGCCAACAGGACCACGTGCTCGATCGTCTGGTCACGCCGGCGAGAGGGGGCCCGGCAACGAGCGCGCTCGCGGCCCGGCCCAAACCGGAGGCGCGCTTCCGTTCACCGGCGTGGGCATGACGCGGATCGCGATCACCGCTT
>JBOGWZ010000155.1:0-4443 GCA_050694075.1 Actinomycetota bacterium
TCCCCATGTATCTGCGGGCCCTGCTGGACCTCGCCGAGACGACCGGCGCGACCTCCATCAGCTCCGAGGAGCTGGCCCGTCTCGCGGGGGTCAACGCCGCCAAGGTGCGGAAGGACCTGTCGTACCTCGGCTCCTACGGGACCCGGGGCGTCGGCTACGACGTCGAATACCTCCTGTTCCAGATCACCCGCGAGCTCGGACTGACCCAGGACTGGCCCGTCGCGATCATCGGCGTCGGCAACCTGGGCCGGGCCCTCGCCTCTTACAGGGGTTTCTCGGAGCGCGGCTTCAAGATCGCGGCTCTGTTCGACGTGTCGGAGGGAGTCGTGGGAGCAGAGGTCGGGGGCCTCGAGGTTCGGCACCTCGACGAGCTCAAAGAAGTCGTCACCGACGAGGGGATCTCCATCGGGATCATCGCTACCCCTCCGGCGGAGGCGCAGGAGGTGGCCGAGCGGCTCATCGATGCCGGTGTGAAGTCGATCCTCAACTTCGCCCCCACTCATCTGAACGTCCCCCCCGATGTTCGTCTCAGGAAGGTCGATCTCTCTGTCGAGCTGCAGATCCTGTCCTTCTATCAGCAGCGCACACAGGCCATAGCAACCGCACGGGAGGCGAATCGGAGGCTCGGCGGAGCGTCGGGCCCTGCAGGACGGTAGGTTGAGGCTATGCCGATTGTCGTCGCGGGTCTCAATCACAAGAGCGCTCCCGTAGCTCTCCTAGAACGACTGGCCATATCCGACGAGGATCTCCCCAAGGCGTTCCACCAGCTCTCGAACCTCGAGCACACGCTCGAGGCGGTGGTCCTGTCTACGTGCAACCGGATAGAGGTTTACGCGAACGTCACGAAGTTCCATGGGGGTATTCAGGATCTGCGTAACTTCCTTGCGGAGTTCCGTCACGTCGCCCCCGAGGATTTCACCGATCATCTCTACACGTATCACGACGAGGCGGCCGTCTCACATCTCTTCCGCGTCGCCGCGGGCATCGACTCGATGGTTGTCGGCGAGTCTGAGATCCTGGGCCAGGTCCGCCGCGCGTACCAGATCGCGCAATCAGAGGGATCGGTGAGCAGACTGCTGGGGCACGCGTTCCGGCAGGCGCTCCACGTCGGCAAACGGGGACGCAGCGAGACGGCGATCGGTCGGAACCCGGTCTCGGTTTCCTCAGCCGCGGTGGATCTGGCTCGACGTGCGTTCCCAGGTGAGAGCCTCGCCGGTAAACACGTCGCGATAGTCGGGGCCGGCAAGATGGGTCGCCTCGCGGTGCAGGCGTTGAGGCGAGCGGGAGTCGCGGAGTTGACCGTCGTGAACCGCACGAAGGAGAAGGCCGCGGACCTGGCACGCGCCTACGGAGTGACGCCTCTGCCGTTCGATCGCCTGGAGCAAACGCTGGCCGCCGTCGACATAGCGCTGTTCTCGACGACCTCGCCGTCCACGATCGTGGATCGGGAAACGATGGAGTCCGCACTCGCACGCAGGCAGCGCCGACCGCTGTTCATCGTGGACATCGCCGTTCCGCGCGACGTGGATCCGGCTGTCGGGCAGCTTCCAGGGCTGGTGCTCAGAGACATCGATGATCTGCGCGGGGTGGTCGAGTCCGGCATCGGCTCCCGCCTTGGAGAGGTCGCCAAGGTCGAGGAGATCGTTTCCGAGGAACAGGAACGCTTTGCACAATGGGAGCGAGCGACCGAGGTGGCTCCGACGATCGCAGATCTCGTCGAGCGCTCCGAGACGATCCGCACCGCGGAGATGGCGCGGCTGGACACCGTCCTGTCCTCTCTCGAACCGGAGGAGCGCGCGGTGGTCGAGCGATTGACGAAGCGGATCATCTCGAAGCTCATGCACGACCCCTTGAGCAGGACCAAGGAGCTCGCGAGCTCCAAGCAGGGGCACGTGTATCTCGCCGCTCTGCGCGAGCTGTTCGGGCTCGACGATGATGAAAGGAATCCGTAGGCTCGTTCTCGCCTCGAGGGGGTCTCGCCTTGCCCTCGCGCAGGCATCCAGAGTGGCGGAGATGCTTCGACGCGCCCATCCCGAGCTCGACGTCGAGGTCTCGACGGTGTCGACGCGAGGAGACAGAGATACCCGGCCGTTTCGTGAGATCGGTGGAAAGGGTCTCTTCGTGAAAGAAGTGGAGCGCGCCCTCTTTGACGGCCGGGCCGACGCGGCCGTGCATTCGGCCAAAGACCTCACGGCCGAGCTGGCAGAGGGCTGTGACATCGTGTGCCTTCCGGAGCGCACGCACCCCCACGACATCGTCGTCGGCGGCGATGGTTCCGACGGGAGAAGTCGGCTCGCATCACTGGCCCCCGGCGCGCGCGTCGGAACCTCGAGCATGAGACGGCGTTCGCTTCTGGCCGAGGCGCGTCCCGATGTCGAGATGGTCGAGCTCCGAGGAAACATCGACACGCGCCTTCGGAAGGTTGCTGAGAAGGAGGCCGATGCCGCGATCCTTGCGGCGGCCGGTCTGGAACGGCTGGGACACGACCACGCAGACGGCGCGCTCGACTCGTCGTGGTGGGTCCCGGCCCCCGCCCAGGGAGCGCTCGCGGTCGAGGCACTATCGGAACGGAGCGACGTCGCGGAGCTATTTGCAGCGCTCGACGACCCGGCGGTGCGCGCCGAAGTGACGTGTGAGCGCGCCTTCGCGGCACAGCTCGAGGGCGGATGCTCGGTGCCGCTCGGCTGCCTGGCGCGGGAGAGCGATCACACGCTCGTGGTGACCGGGTATCTGGGAGATCCGAGTGGAGGCCACGCCCTGAGAGACCGGATCTCGGGGCCGGCCTCGTCGGCGGCGCGGCTGGGGCGGGAGCTGGCCGAGGCGATCCTAGGAGCGGGCGGAGACGACATCCTCGCGGCCATCCGCGAGTTGGATACCCCCCCGATCTCACCACCGTGAGTGGTGGCGCCCGCTCCGGGTGGGTGTATCTCGTGGGGGCCGGCCCGGGCGACCCGGGGCTCATCACGCAGAGAGGACTCGAGTTGCTGCGCTCGTGTGATGTGGTCATGTACGACCGGCTGGTGTCCCCGGCGCTGCTCGAGAACGCGTCGGGGGCCGAGAGCGTCTACGTGGGCAAGGGGGAAGGCCACAGGATCCGTTCGCAGGGGGAGATCGACTCGCTCACGATCGCGGCGGCGAGGGCAAACAAGAGTGTGGTCCGACTGAAGGGCGGAGACCCCTACGTGCTCGGGCGCGGTGCCGACGAGGCTCAGGCGCTGGCCGCGGCCGGCGTCCCGTTCGAGGTCGTCCCGGGGGTGAGCTCCGCGGTCGCCGTGCCCTCGTACGCGGGGTTCCCACTGACCTATGCGGGCGTGTCGTCGTCGTTCGCGGTGCTTACCGCGCACGAAAGCGCGGCGCGGCCCGACAGGACCGGTCGCTGGGAACAGATCGCTCGCGGTGCAGACACGCTCGTGCTCCTGATGGGCGTCAAGTCCCTGGATGAAACCCTGGAGCGATTGATGAGCGCGGGTCGCGACCCCGAAGAACCCGCAGCCGCGATCGAATGGGGCACCACACCGCGGCAGCGCACCGTGGTGGCGACCGTGTCCTCCCTGGCCGGTGTGGCCCGCACCGAGCGCATCGCTCCGCCCGCGATCGTCATCGTCGGGGAGGTGGTGCGGCTCCGTCCGGCGCTGTCGTGGTTCGAGTCCCGGCCGCTGTTCGGCCGCCGCGTCGTCGTCACGAGGCCCCGCCACCAGGCATCCGCGCTGGGGCACGTACTTAGCGACGCCGGCGCGCATGTCGTGTATCTCCCCGTTATCGCGATCGAGGATCCTCCCTCGTTCGAAGCGCTCGATACCGCGGTCAAGAAGCTCGCGGAAGGACTGTACGCGTGGGTGGTGTTCCCGAGCGTCAACGCGGTGGAGAAGCTGTTCGCCAGGATGCGCGCTGCTTCGAGTGATTCCCGCGCCTTTGGGCGAACGAAGGTAGCTGCCGTGGGTCCGACCACCGCCGCGGCCGTGCGCGAACGAGGGATCGAGCCCGATCTCGTTCCGGAGAGCTTCACGGGGGATTCCCTTGTCGAGGATCTGGGGCGCGGATCTGGTGCTGTGTTGATTCCCCGAGTTGCGGAGGCGCCGCGCGGGCTCGTCGCTCGCCTCGAACTGGCCGGCTGGATCGCCGAGGAGGTGGAGGCCTACGCCAACGTGCTTGCCGAACCGGATCCTGCAGCCCTCGAGACGATACGCGCCGGCGATTTCGACGTGGTCACGTTTGCGAGCGCGTCCGCGGTCCGAGCGTTCGCGACGGTGGTGGGATCCGCACAAGATACGGGACTCGGTAGTGAGGATCAGGGTCATCAGGTCGTGGCTATCGGCCCCAAGACCGCGGAGGCGGCGGAAGAGCTCGGGTTCCGCGTCGATGTCGTGGCGGACCGCCACACGGCAGAGGGGCTAGTCGAGGCATTGGCCGGCCTCGGGTGATGCGAAGATTGCTCCGATGAGT
>JBOGWZ010000156.1:0-4390 GCA_050694075.1 Actinomycetota bacterium
CCACGTAGTCGGGCGTCAGATCGACGCTCATGACCTCGGCTTCGGCCGTCCCTCTCCCCAGAGAACAGACGATCTCGAACTCGTCTGCATCCATCGCCTTAGCCGCGGCCTCGAGCGAACCGACGGGCTCGCCGGACGAGAACATCAGCTCCGCCCCGATGGCGAGGTCCAACTTCTCGAGTTCGAGCTCCCGTTCCGCCGCGCCCGCGGCTGCGAGGATCCGGCCCCAGTTCGGGTCGGCGCCGTGCACCGCCGCCCGCCACAGCGCGGAGGACGCGATCGACTTGCCCATTGTTACGGCCTCCTCAGGCGTCCGCGCATCGGTCACCCTGATGCGGACCACTCGCGTCGAGCCCTCCGCGTCGCGCACGATCTGAGATGCCAGGTCCCCACAGACCTCGGCCAGCGCCGCCGCGAGATCGCCGTCTTCGACCTCTCCCGCATCGCCCGACGCAAGCACGAATACCGAATCGTTCGTGCTCTCGCATCCGTCGACGCATATGCGATTGAAGCTTGCCTCCACGGCACCCCCCACGGCCTCTTGCAGCCGCGCGCCGTCAACGGCCGCGTCCGTGGTGACGAAAGCGAGCATCGTGGCCATGTTCGGTGCGAGCATCGCGGCCCCTTTCGCCACCCCAACGATCCTGGCCTCTCCCACGAAACGGGTCGCGATCTTGGTCCTCGTGTCCGTCGTGAGGATCGCGCGAGCGAAGGGTCCAACATCCGACGTCAGCGCGCCTGCGGCGCGGGTCAGACCGGCCTCGAGCAGTTCGGGGTCGAGCGGCATTCCGATAGGCCCCGTCGACGCAACGAGGATCTCGTCCGGATCGCACCCGAGCATCTCCGAGGCGGCGTGCGCGGTCGCCTTCACCGTACGCTCCCCGGCCGAACCAGTACATGCGTTGGCGTTTCCACTGTTGACGACGACGGCATGGGTCGGCCGACCGATCCGGGCACGCGACCACCGGACGGGAGAGGCCGCGGCCGCGTTGCTCGTGAATGCGCCCGCCCACTCAACCGGCCGCTTCGCCATCAGCAGTCCCAGATCCAACTCGCCGGACGTCTTGATGCCGGCGGCGACTCCCGCACCCGTGAATCCGCTCGGCCACCTCACGGCCATATCCCGTACGCCTCCAATCCGGAGCTCTCCTCGATCCCCAAGGCCACGTTCGCGTTCTGAAGTGCTTGCCCCGCCGCGCCCTTCCCGAGGTTGTCCATGGCCGCCGAACAGATCAACATCGAGTTCCTCCGGTCGATACGCGCCGACAGGTGAACTCGGTTCGTTCCCGTCACCGGCTTCGTTGACGGCCAGTCCTCGGTGACCGAGACAAAGCCCTCGTTTGAGTAGTGCGCTTCCAGCAGCGCTATCGCATCCGCGTCCGAGAGCCGCGTAGTGAGCCGCGCCCGCGCCGTCACCAAGATCCCGCGAGGCATCGGCACCAGGTGCGGCGTGAAAGACACGGACGCGTCGAGGCCTCCGAAGCGCGCGAGACCTCGTTCCATCTCTGCCACGTGCCGGTGTTCGGTGGTGCCGTAAGCAGCCGCACCACCCGAGAGCTGCGCGAACAGCAGGCGATCCTCGGCCTTACGTCCGGCTCCCGAGACTCCCGAGAGCGCGTCGACGACGATCGGAGCTCCTGCCACTCCCGCGCGAGCGAACGGCACCAAGCACATGAGAACCGCCGTCGGGTAGCAGCCGGGATTTGCCACGCGCGATGCGCCCTTCAACTCACCTCGCGCGAACTCCGTCAGCCCGTAGATCCAACCTTTCTCGGACCGGAAGTCATCGGACAGGTCGATCACCAGGGGGGCCTTCACGCGCGGCACCACTTCGGGGAGGACGCCGCCCGGCAGACATGAGAAGCACACGTCCGCGCGGGTCGCGCTCGCCGCCTCCAGTGAAACGAGAGTCCCGCCGAGCCCGGCGAGGTGCGGAAGCACCGTCGGGATCGTCCCGCCGGCACGTCCGTGGGCCCCCGCCGCCGTCAGCTCCATCCCCGGATGGCCCGAGACGAGCCGGAGGACCTCGGCCCCGCTGTATCCCGATGCACCCAAAACCGTCGCCGAGAGCGCCATAGGGGAATGGTATGCACATTCCTGCATACTTATCAAGCTCTGGGGGTGCCGTGACTAGTCAAAAGTAGTCAAGTCGGGCGCCCCTCCTGCCGATACCACTGCCAGGCCCCCCAGTCGGGGCCGACCCCCCCACAGGGTCTCGCTCGGAGGAGGCGACCAGGTGAAAGGGTTCGGGCACGTCCGTATTGCCGCAGGATGCGCAGGCGCTGCAGCCGCCCTGCTGTTCACTCTAGGGACTGCCTCCGTTGCCGTTGCGTCCGATCCTCTTCCGACACAGGTTCCCGACGAGGACGTCACCGACGCGGTCGAGGATGCGGCGGACCCGGTCGAGGACGCGGTCGAGGAGCCCGTCGAGGACGTCACCGACGCGGTCGAGGATGCGGCGGACCCGGTCGAGGACGCGGTCGAGGAGCCCGTCGAGGACGTCACCGACGCGGTCGAGGATGCGGCGGACCCGGTCGAGGACGTCACGGATCCCGCGGTTGATACGGTCGAGGACACGACCGATCCCCTGGACGACGCGATCGAGCCCGTGACGGACGCGGTGACCGACGTCGTGGACGATGTGACCGCATCCGTGGACGATGCGGTCGACGGATCCGGCGGCACCGTCGGCTCCGGTCTCGGAGGCGATTCCAAGGCCGAAGCACCCACGTTCGGCACCGGCGACAGCGGGAGTGCTGCGGGGACAGGGGTCGGCGGCGATGGGGTCGATGGTTCGGAGACCGCTCCAGGTCGAAGCACTCTTCCCGACGCGACGACCTTCGAAGCGGAGCCGGCGAGGGCATCGACGAAGTCCCCCGCCGATTCGAGCCTGCTCGAGGACATCGTAAGGAACATCACAGGTGTCGCCACGCGACTGGCGTTCCCGCTCGCCCTTGCGCTGGTCGTTCTCGCGTTCCTCGCGGTCCAAGACCACCTCGACCGAAAGGATCCAAAACTGGCTCTCGCTCCTGTAGATTCACTTCAGGAGTACATGAGCTTTAGGTGACACCAACGCAGGCCGCGTCTTCGCGAGAGGCTCCCCCTGAGGTCGTCTCTCTTTCCGAGCGCATGGGTTTCATGCAAGCCCTGCGCCTCACTTTCGCCTGCGCCGTTCTTGCCTCTGGACTGTTCGCCTCGCGCCTCGTAGGAGCGTCGATCGAGGACCTGACCCTGGTCACGGCCGCGTACCTCGTCTTCTCGGCGGCGTTCGAAGCGGTTCGCCGTGTGGGGAAAGGGCGAGGGTTGACCTTCGTCGGAGGGATGCTCCTGATCGACGGGATCTATCTCGCCTGGATCATGTACTCGACCGGAGGGGTTCAGAGCCCATTGCGCTTCCTCGTGTACGTCCATCTCATCGCGGTGACCCTTCTCGCGTCGTACAGAACGGGACTCAAGATCGCCCTCTGGCACTCACTTCTCTACCTCGTCGTCTTCTACGCGCAGGCGGCCGAGATACTCGATGTGAAGGAAACGATTCCGGGCGCGCTTCCCGGCACAGGCTCGTTATTCCAGCGGCTCTCCATCTTCAATATCGCTGCGCTGTGGCTCGTGGCCGGCGGGACCGCCGCCTTCTCCGCCTTGAACGAACGCGAGCTGCGTAAGCGCAAGGGGGATCTCGAGGTCCTGGCCGAGATGGCGGCCGAGTTCGAGGACGCCGAGGAACCGGCTGCCGTAGCGGACCTCTTGATCGCCAAGCTCATGGAGGGCTTCGGGTTCGTGCGTGGCGCGGTCCTCGCGGCGCGTGATGAGGACGTCGGGTTGCTGGCGTACAGAGGACCCGGAGAACCGGGCAAGATCGAGCCCGGCATGGACCCGATCATGGAGACCGCGATCGAGAAGCGCCATCCGGTATTGATCAAGAACGTCGACGGGGGGACCAACAAGAGGCTTGCTGCGGCTCTCCCGCTCGCCGGCAACGTGATCGTTGCCCCTCTTGTCGCCGAAGGCCAGGCCCTCGGCGTGTTGTGTGTCGAGCATCCGGGACGCTCGGCACGGATCGAACGCCGTATCGTCTCGATGGTCACACAGTTCGCCGCACACGCGGCTCTAGCCCTCCGCAACGCGTGGCTGCTGGAACAGGTGCAGCGAATGGCGGATACAGACGCGCTCACCGGAATCGCCAACCGCCGCACCTTCGAAGACACTCTGGAGAAGGAGGTGTCCCGAGCCTCTCGTCAGGGCGAACCGGTCACCTTGGTCATAGTCGATGTCGACCACTTCAAGACGTTCAACGACACCTACGGGCATCAGGCGGGCGACGATGCGCTGCGCGGCGTCGCTCAAGTTCTCGCAGACAGCTGCAGGGTTTTCGACACGGCGGCCCGCTATG
>JBOGWZ010000157.1:0-4351 GCA_050694075.1 Actinomycetota bacterium
AAGTGGATCGACGAGGACGACCCCGAGCTTCGGACGAGAGTTATCGTTGCCTCCGACGGCCCGAGGGCCCGCATCCCTCTGCGTCTTTCCCGACAAACCCATGCCTGTTTATCGGAACGAGCAAGTAGGAACTACGTAGTCCTCCTGGGTGGTTTTGGAAAGCTCGCGGGCTAGGTGCGCACTAGTCCCTTCGAGCACCACCCGTCACGGGGACTCCGGGGGCTCGAACATCCCCAACTCCGCCCCTCGGGCCACCGCCTGCACCCGGCTGTTGACCCCCAGCTTGCGGTACAGCTTCTCGATGTGGGATTCGACCGTCCGCTGGGACACGTGGAGGCGGGTCGCCATCTGACGGGTCGTGAGTCCCTCCCGGATCAGCAGAAGGACCTCGAGCTCGCGTGCGGTGAGGGACCCCCCGACACGGGACGACTCGCGCGCCCGCTTGAGGAACGATCCGAGCTGGTCGAGGGCTCCCCGCTCCTGCTCGGCGGTGAAGGCCCGCTCTCCGGCGGCGATCTTCTCGATCGCGTCGGCGATCTCGTCCATGTCCGAGCTCTTGTCGAGGAAGCCCTCGACGTCGGCCCGCATGGAGTCGAACACGGCCCGGGCGTCGTCTCGGGCCGTGAGTATGAGGATCTTGGTGGACGCGGCCTCCTGCTTGACGCGGCGGGCGACTTCGAAGCCGTCGAAATGGGGGAGCGAGAGGTCGAGGACCAGCACGTCGGGCCGGTGCTCCAGGACCGCCTCTACCGCCTGCGGCCCGTCGCCGGCCTCCCCCACGAGCTCGAGGCTCTCCCGCTCCTCGCAGGCCATCTGCACGATTCGCCGCAGCATGGTGTGGTCGTCGGCGACCACTATCCGGATCGGATTGGTCCCCTCTGTCACGGTTCTCTCCTTCTACCTCGCGGTCCCGGGAACCGCTAGGGCGCCGGGCCGAGGTCCCCGAGGAACTCGGCCAGCGCCCCGTTGAAGGCGTCGGGGGCCTCGACGTTGGAGAGGTGCCCGGCCTCGGGGATCACAACCAGACGAGAGCCGCCGATGTGCTCGTGCATCTTCCGAGCTGATTCGGGGGGCGCGATGCCGTCCTCCTCCCCAACGATCACGAGCGTGGGGGCGGAGATGGAGGTGAGGCCGCCGGTGGAGTCGGGGCGGGTCTTCATCGCCTCGAGCGCCCCGATCCAGCCCGAGGGGGGATTGTCCATCAGGGTCCTTATCCTCGCGACGACGTCGGGCTTCTTCTCCCAGGTGGTGCGCCCCAGAAGGCCCTGCGGCAAGGCCTCCACGAGAGGGGCGATCCCCTCGGCGCGCAGCTGGTCCTGCTGGGCGCTGCGACGCTCCACCCCCTCGGGGGTATCGGCTTCGGCCCTCGTGTCGGCCAGGACGAGCGCCCTCACGGCGTCTCGGTGCCGCCTCCAGAACGCGAGCAAGATGTATCCGCCCATCGAGAGCCCGGCCAGGACGACCTTCGGCAGGCCGAGTGAGGCGAGGAGCCCCCCGACCTCGTCGGCGTAGGAGTCCATCGAGTAGGCGGCCGGATCGTCGGGGGCGTCGGAGTCGCCGAAGCCCTTGAGGTCCGGGGCGATCAGGCGGAAGCGCCCCCCGAGGGCGTCGAACTGCGCATCCCACATCCGGGAGTCGAAAGGGAACGCATGAAGCAACAGTACCGGCCTCCCGCCCCCGCCGGTGTCGCGGTAGTTGATCGTGAGGCCCGAGACCTCGGCCGTCGGCATGCCGGGAGGATAGCCCCCGCCCTTTCGTCTGCACATTCCGGCGCTTTTTCAAAGGGGGCCAAACTTCCGAGATGTGAAGGCAGAACGGCCTACGGGGCGTCGCCCTGCACCACCCCGAAGCGTGGGGGCGCGAGCGGCTCCGCCCGGCACGGGATGTTGATCGCGAACTTGGTCCCCCTCGACGACGACGCCAGATCGATACGACCTCCCATGACCGCGATCAGCTGGCTCACGACGTAGAGCCCGAGTCCCACCCCCTCCTGGCCGGCCGCCGTCTCCTCGATGCGCGAGAACGCGGCGAAGAGCCGGTCCCGCTTGTCGGGCGGGATGCCGGGGCCCTCGTCGGTGACCTCCACCTCTATGCCGCCGTCGACGCGCTTCGCGGTGACCGCGACCCGGGTGCGGTCCGGCGTGTACTTGTATGCGTTCTCGACGAGGTTGCGCACGATCTGGCCGACGCGCGACGCGTCGAGCTCGCAGCGCAAGGGCTCGACGAAGATCTCGAGCTGGTGCCCCCGCCGCTTGGAAGCCGCCGCTTCGAGCGCCTGGTCGACCGTTCCCTGCAGATCCGCCTCCTCGACCTGAAGGCTGAGGCTCTTCTTCTGCAGCTGAGAGGTGACGAGCAGGTCGTCCACCAAGCGCGCGAGCTGGTGCGCCTGCTGGGAAACCATCGCCATCAGCGCATCCCGCTGGTCGGAGGTGAGCCTGGCGGCGCGCCTCCAGACGGTATCCACGCCGGTGATGATCGCGGTAAGGGGGCCGCGTATCTCGTGCGAAGTGACCGCCAGGAACTGGTCCTTGAGGCGATCCACTTCCGCAAACTTCAGGCTCTGCGAGCGGTAGGCGCGCGTCTGTGAGTGCCACGCCTCCGCCATCGCGCCGATGATGCCGGCGACGAGCGTGGCAAGACCCGCGACGAATATGTAGGTCGTTGCGTCGAACGATCCGTCTATTAGGTCGGCGCGCCGGATGCTCTGGGGGACGAAGAAGAGAGCCACTGCGGTCGCCCCCGACAGCGCGCCCTTCAGGCGATAGCGGAGGGCGCCCTCCATCGGCACGAGGAACAGCAGCGCCCACGTCACATAGGGGGTCTCATAGGCGAAGACCCATACGAGACCCATGATCACCGCCACGTCGAAGCCGTACGCGAAGGCGCCGAGGCGCTCGAGTGCTCGGTCCGACCCGATGCGGGCCAGCGCTCCCCAGATGAGCGCGCTCCCGAGGCCGAGCACCGCGATGATCGTCCACGCCGCGCTGCGTGTTGCGTCGTCCGGGTAGAAGGGCTGGAGCGAAACCGCAACGGCACCGAAGACGACCCCGAACCACCGGACGTAGGTCATCCACTGCTCGAGACGTCTGAGTTCGACCAGCCCGCTCATGATGTTTCCTTTTATCGGCCCCGGCCCGAACCATCCTGAGCCGGCCGGATCGAGATGCGGAAAAGAAGGAGGGGGGCGGGGCGAACCAGTGAGGCGCCTTGGCGCCGGGGTTCCCCCAACAAAGAGAAGGAGCCCCCTCAGGGGCTCCTTCTCGTCGCTTGCGGCTGTCTGAGCTAGGCCGCTCGGCTGACCTTGGCCTCCCGGCGGGTGCCGATCACCTCGGCGAGGTGCTCGAAGACCTGCGGGGTCGCGTAGCCGGCCGCGGCGATCATCAGGCCGGTGCCGACGTAGCCAAGCGCCTCGGAGCGAACTGGAACGTCCCACTGTGCGAACAGCGAGAAGTCCAGGAGCCAGGCAGCTACGACGCCGAGCACGATCGTGAACAGCGTGTGGATCTTGCTCAGGTTCACGTACTCGCTCAGCATGTCGACGACCTTGAAGGTGCCGATGCCCAGCAGCAAAACGATGGCGAACTCGTGCACTTGGTCCTCCCTCTTTCCTACTGCGAGCAGCGCGGTGCTGCCCTTTGGAGGATTGGACGCTTGGGCCGGGCCGTGGTTACAAGGACAAAAAGGAGTTATCGGTCGAGGGCGGCGGCGAGCCCGGCGGTGACGCCGAACAGGAGCGCATCGAGCCCCGCGGCCACGGCGAACCCGAGCTTGCGCGTCCGTTCGAATCGGTACAAAAGGGTGGCGGAGGACGTCGCCTTGGCCACCAGCAGCGGCGGGATGAGGGCCCGGCGCTCGCCGGGCGCGGCGGCGGCCCCGATCGACAGCGCGGCGATCGTGGTCATGTAGGCCGACGCCAGGGCGTTGAAGACTCCCGGGGGGTCCTCCGGCTCGATGCGCTCCCCGAAGCCGCTCAGCGAGGCAGCCGCGGCGCGGGGGCGAGCGATGAAATCGATCGCCCCCAGTCCGTACGCGACCCCGGTCGCAAGCAACCACGCGCGCAGCCGTCGCTCGGCCCCCGACACGCTTCCTCCTCGACGAGAGAGGGGAAAAGATAGCCCGGACGGGCTATTCCCCAGCGGGGCGACCATATCGAAACTTACGGGCAGGGCGGGGGTCCAGTCGCATTCGCCGCCGCAGCCATCCGACGCACCGCCCGAGGCGTCGGAGATCCCCGCCCCTTCTTCTCTTCGCTGACTTGCATCTCAACCACCCATACGGCCTTCTCTGTGAACCATGGTGGGAATCCGGCTAATCGGTGAGGGGCCTCCTTAGCTTCTTCGGTGACCAAACC
>JBOGWZ010000158.1:0-4338 GCA_050694075.1 Actinomycetota bacterium
GACGGTTCCGTTCGCATTCGGGATCGCGGCGCTGATCACCGGGCGCCAGAGCGACCGTTGGATCCGCATAACCCGTCGGTGGACGTTGTTCGCGTGGACGTGCCTCACGCTCGGACTGATCCTCGGGAGCCTGTGGTCGTACGGCGTGCTCGGGTGGGGTGGTTACTGGGCGTGGGACCCCGTGGAGAACGTTGCGCTACTTCCGTGGCTCACGGCGACCGCATTTCTGCACTCGATCATGGCCGAGGAGCGCCGCGGCATGCTCAAGGTATGGAACCTGTCACTCATCGTCGCAACGTTCGCGCTCACGATCCTGGGGACTCTCTTGACGCGCGGCAGCATCCTGTCGTCGGTCCACGCGTTCGCGCAGTCCGTCGTGGGCCCGCTGTACCTCGCCTTCCTTCTCGTCGTACTCATCGGCGGCTTCGGACTCATCGCAGCGCGGGCACGACTGTTGTCTTCAGAGGCATCTTTCGAAACGCCCGCGTCGCGCGAGGCAGCGTTCCTTGGCAACAACCTCTTCCTGCTCGGCCTCACGTTCACGGTCCTGCTTGGGACGATCTCCCCGCTGATCGTGGAGGCGGTTAACGGCGCGCGCGTCTCCGTTGGTGGCCCCTATTTCCGGCAGACGACCGTGCCGGTCGCCCTGCTGCTGATCTTTCTGATGGGGATCGGTCCGCTCCTGCCGTGGCGCGCGGGGTCCGGCGCCTACCTCGCGCGCCGGCTGCGACTTCCGGCACTCTTCGGGGCCGTGACTCTGATCAGCCTTGCGCTCGCCGGAATGAGCAACATCGCCGCGCTGTTGGCGTTTGCGCTTGCGGCGTTTGCCGGGGCGGGCAACGTCGCCGAACTAATCCGAGTCGTTCGGGGGTATCGATCCGCGTTTGGGGGTTCACTTCTGGCTGGAACCCTCGGTGCCGCCCGCCGCAACCGCAGGCTCTTCGGGGGACTGGTCGTGCACCTCGGGGTTGTGCTCGCCGCGGTCGGCATCACCGCGTCGTCCTCGTTCAACCGTCAGACGGAGATGACGCTCGCGCGCGGTGAGAGCGCGCGCTTTGCCGGCTACGAGCTTCGCTACGAGGGCATTGCACGAATGGAGGAGCCGCAGCGGAACGTGATTGTGGCCGAACTCACGTTGGAGCAGGACGGGCAGACGGTCGGGCGACTCATCCCCTCGGTCAACTACTACCCAAGTGCCCGTGACCCGATCGGCACGCCATCCATCCGCGTCGGAAATCCTGCGAACTTCTTCACCGACCTGTACGCGTCGGTACGCACAATCGACGACGGTGGGAATCGCGCGTCGTTCCGGTTGTTTTTGAATCCCGGCGTCATGTGGCTGTGGATCGGCGGCGCGGCGATATTCGCGGGGGGCACGCTGGCGGGATGGCCCGCGCGTCGGGTGCACGTCGCCGCTCGAATCGCGCCACGCCCGACCTCGCGCGCGAGCCAGGAAGCAGAGGCACAACCGTGATCCGGGACGAGCCCATCGAGGTGGCGCCCACTCCTCGGCGCGGCAAGCGCAGTGTTGCCGTCGCGTCGGTGGCGGTCGTCGGGCTGGCACTCGCGTGGATACTGTCGGTCGGCCTCGGGCGCGACCCCAGTGTGCTACCGAGCGCGCTGGAGGGGCGTCCGGCCCCGGCGTTCGCTCTGCGTGACATGGACAGCGCGAACATCGTCCGCCTCGGAGACCTGCGCGGGCAGGTCGTCATCGTGAACTTCTGGGCTTCGTGGTGCACCGAGTGCCGCAAGGAACATCCGAACTTCGTGGCCGCGTGGCAGCGCTACCGGGATCGGGGAGTGACGTTTCTGGGCGTTCTGTTCCAGGACAGCGAGGCGAACGCGCGCGCCTACATGAAGGAACTCGGCGGCGATTGGCCGACGCTGCTCGATCCCGGCTCGGAAACCGCGATCGACTACGGGGTCTATGGAGTTCCGGAGACTTTCTTCATCGACTCAGACGGCACGATCGTGCACAAACAGATAGGAGGAGTGTCGTACGAGATGATCGTCGGCCAAGTCGAGCGCGCCTTGGCGCGCTCTTCGAGGGGATGAGATGAGAGCGCGGTCGCGATCGTGGGCTTTTCTTGCCGCAGCTGCTCTGCTTGCCACAGGAGGTCTCCTGCTCGCCGTTCTTCGGGGACCCTCGCGCCCTGCCTCTCTCGACGATCAAGTTGAGCTCATCGCGTCGGGACTTCGGTGTCCCGTTTGCCAGAACCTATCGGTCGCGGACTCGCCCTCGCAGCTCGCGCAGGAGATGCGCGCCACGATCGCGACCCGCTTGCGCGCCGGTGAGTCGGCAGCCGAGATCAAGGGGTATTTCAGAGATCGCTACGGGGAGTGGATCTTGTTGATCCCCCCAAAGGCAGGGATCGGGATGATTGCGTGGCTCGGTCCCGTGCTGGCGATCGCGGCTGGTGGGACCGCTCTTGCGATCGCGCTGCGCCGTCGCGAGTCCTTCCCGGAGACAGCGGTGACCGAGGAGGAACGCGCTCGCATCGCGCGGGAGCTCGCGCTTGTAGAGGAGCCGGATTGATGACTGCCGCGACGATAGTGATCCTCGTCCCGCTCGCGGCAATCGCGATTATGGGCGTCATTGCGCCACTTAGGCGAGGGTCGCGTTCGGTCGCCGAGCCGATGCCTGGCCGACTCGACGACAGGCGCGCGGCGCTGCTGCTGGCGCTCAAAGACCTCGAGGAAGCACGCGCTGTCAACGCTCTCGACCGCGATGAGTACGAGCGGCTCCGAGCCGACACGGAGGGCAGACTGGCGAGGCTGTTGCGTGTGCTCGACGAACGCGCCCGAGACTCATCGACGAAGCCTGCCCCGACTGCTGCCCGCCCCCGGAAGAGATCGCCGCTCCGATGGGGGACAGCGATCGGGGGCGTCGCGGTTCTGCTTGCGGTCGCGGTGCCACTGTTGATGGCGTCCGTCGGACAGCGGGACGGCCTCGCGTTCACCGGCGATGCCGTCGACCCCGCTACCAGGTCGACCGATCCGCTCGCGTTTTTCGAGGTCCGCGTCCAACGCAACCCCAGTGACGTGGCGGCTCGACTTGACCTCGCGCACCGCTACCTGGACGCCGGAAGGGCCGACGACGCTATCGACGAATATCTCGAGGCGGTTCAGCTCGATCCCGACAACGCGGAGGCGAATGCCCACCTGGGGCTTCTCCTCTACCTGTCACGCGAGCCGCAACGCGGGCTGCGACTCGTTGAGCGCGCCCTCGAGGCGGATCCCGACTATCCGGAAGGGTTGTTCTTCAAGGGCGTGATCCTGCTGAAAGGGCTCAAGCGCCCGGGGACTGCAGCCGCGGCCCTCTCTGAGTACCTACGGGCCGCTCCTTACGGAAGCGAGCGAGATGTTGCCCGGCGCCTTCTCGAAGAGGCGAGGAAGCGGTGAGACCGGGCACGACGCTTCTCCACTCGCTGAGGCGAGGGACCGATAGGTAATCTGAAGCGCTACTACGACGAAGCGTAGGAGACACATGGCCGAGGCCGTTCCACCGGAACCGATGAGACCAGCACAGCTGGAATCGGTGAACCGCGACCCATCTCGTGAACGGGTGACCTCGCGCAGTTATCTACGGATTCTCGGCAAGTTCTTCATCTCCGTCGGGATAGGCGTCCTGCTGTTCGTCGGGTGGACGCTGTGGGGCACAGGTCTCTACACGGCGCAGCAGCAGGAGCGTCTCGGGCGCGAATTGGACCGCAGAATCGCGGCGACCCCGCAGGAACCTTCAGCGCGCGTCGGCCCGCCCAAGGGATTTACGCCTGGCGCGGGTGAACCCGTGTTTCGGATGAGCATCTCCGACATCGACCTCACCGCCGTTGTGGTGGAGGGAGTAGGGACGGACGACCTTCGTAAGGGGCCGGGGCACTATCCGTCTTGCCGATCCGGCTTCGAGCGTCCGCTGTGCACCGACTTCGAGGAGATGTGGCCGGGCGAGCGCGGTCGCGTCATTCTTTCCGGGCACCGGACGACGTATGGGGCGGAGTTCCATCGCATCGACGAGCTCGAGGGCGGTGACGAGATACGGATCGAGAGCGAGTGGGGAGGCTTCGTCTACCGCGTCACGGGGCAGGAGATCGTGGAGCCGGATTCGCGCAAGATCGTTGTGCCGAGCGATCGGGCGGAGCTTGTGCTCACGACGTGCAACCCGAAATATTCGGCGGCGGAGCGTCTGATCGTTTACGCGGAACTGGAGAAAGCACGATGAGGAGATCGCGTATGTCCCGGCTCGCCGAACTCATGCTGTGGACCGCCGTGGCGTTGGTCACAGTGGCCGTTCTCGTCATGCTCTCCGAGACGCTCTTACCGTCGAACTTCTGAGCGGAT
>JBOGWZ010000159.1:0-4338 GCA_050694075.1 Actinomycetota bacterium
GCCGTCGTCGCCCTTGCCGTCGCCGTCCTCGGAGGGGCTGGGTGACGGCGAGGGTTCCTCGCTCGGGAGGATGTCGGGGATGGTCGGCGTCGGCACCTGGGCGCCGGCATCGGGAGCCAGCACGCGGCCGGCCGGGCGCGGCAGCAGCAGCGCTCCCGCCAGGAGCACGACTACGGCCAGACAGATCCGAGCGGCGTTCCTCATCCTCCGAGTCTCCCTCCGCTCCCCACGCGTCGTCATTCGGTGACGCTACGGAGCATGTGATTATCCACTTCTCCGCGGCGGCAGCGCATCCCTTCCTCTGCGCCCGGCACGGAGCAGAAAGGCGCCGGCTGAGGGCTATTTGTCCCGATCCGTCCCCCGAGGCGCCTGGGGCCGCTCGGCCGGCGGGGCAAAACCGGCACGCCCGTTGCCCGCGCCGTCGAACGGCGCCTGGAGTATGCCCTCCTCGAGGGTCACTTCGGAAAGCGCAGACGTGAGCTCTCCCCCCTCGAGGGTCTCCTCCTCCTGGAGTCTCTCGGCCATGCGGTCGAGCAGATCCCGGCGGGCCGTGAGTATCGCGACCGCGTGGGCTTCGGCCTCGCCGAGCAGACGAGCGACCTCGGCGTCCATGGCCTCGTGGGTGCGCCCCGAAAGCTCCGAGAGGCCGGTATCGGCGGTGAGGAACTGCTCGGCGTCAGAGGCGAGCAGCCGGGCGCGCCCGAGCGAGGGCGAGAATCCATAGCGGCCGACCATGTCGCGTGCCAGCTCGGTCGCCTGTTCGAGATCCTGCTCGGCACCCGTTGACGGCTCGCCGAAGGTGAGCTCCTCCGCCGCCAGGCCACCCATCGAAGTCACGAGCCGCGCGTAGATGTCGCTGCGGGTAAGCAACGACACGTCGCCCTCGCGTTGTATCCCCGTTATCGCGATCCCACGCCCACGCGCCAAGATCGAGACGCGGTGGACCTCGTCTCCGCGTCCAACGGCCGCGGCAACGAGCGCGTGCCCGCTCTCGTGGTACGCGGCTCGCCTCCGCTCCTCGGGACTCAGCACTCGTCCCCTGCGCTTGGGACCGTGGAGCACGCGCTGAACCGCTTCCTGAAGCTCGTCCATCGACACGCGCTCCTTGTGCTCTCGAAGCGCGAGCAGCGCGGCCTCGTTGATCACATTGGCGAGGTCGGCCCCCGAGAAACCTGGTGTTCGCTTGGCCAGGAACTCGAAGTCGACGTCGGAACCCATCTGCCTTCCGCGCGCGTGTAGCTCGAGGATCAGGCGGCGACCCTCGAGATCGGGCTGATCGACCGTTATATGCCGGTCGAAGCGTCCGGGCCGTAAGAGCGCGGGATCGAGGATGTCGGGACGGTTGGTAGCTCCGATCACCACGATGCCCGAGGAGACCTCGAATCCGTCCATCTCCACCAGGAGCTGGTTGAGGGTCTGCTCGCGCTCGTCGGAGCCTCCGTGACCTCCGCCGTGGCCACGGCGCCGACCCGCGGCGTCCAGCTCGTCGATGAAGACGATGGCCGGCGCGACCGCCCGCACCCGGTTGAAGAGATCGCGCACGCGCGCGGCGCCCACCCCGACGAGAGACTCCACGAACTCGGCTCCTGCGACGTTGAAGAAGGGGACATCCGCCTCGCCCGCGACCGCCTTGGCGAGCAACGTCTTGCCGCATCCTGGAGGACCAAACAGCAACACACCCTTGGGTGGGACCGCGCCGACCTCGTCGTAGCGCTGCGGGTCCGACAGGTAATCGACGACCTCCCGCAGCTCGGCAACCGCCTCGTCCGCTCCCGCGACGTCGCCGAACGTTACGCGTTGGGCGGCGCGGCGGTCGTGGCGCTTCTTGCCGATCGTTCCGAACGTCATGATCTCTCCGATGGCCGAACCACCGGAGCGGCCGGACGCGAACAGAAGTCCGAAGAACGTTGCGAGTATCAGAAGAGGCAGCAGGTACTGCGAGGTCGCGCGCACCACGCCCTTGGAGCTCTGTGGATCGACCGTCACGTGTGCCCCCGCGGAGGTCACGAGATCGGCGAGCTGACCGAAGGCGGCATCGCTGGACGGATAAGTGAACCAGAACTCGCCCGAACCCTCCGGCGCCCCACCCACCTTCGGCGCCCCGCGCACCCCCGCCTCGGCTTGCTCCCGGGCGGGCTCGGATTTGTCGCCCTTTTCCTCCTCCGGTGCCATCGGCGCGCTCTGCGGGGCCGTGTAGACGCCCACGAGTCTCTTGTCGTAGTCCCTGAACTCCGCCTGGTCGATGCGTTTGTCGCGACTCAGGGCGATCAGCTCGTCGAGGGAGATCTCCCGGCCATCCGACCGGGGCGAGAGGTAGTTGAGCGACCACGCGAACGCGCCGAGCAGCACGACCAACGTGACCCCCAGGAACAAGGCGGTCCTTCGGGACGGGGCCCTCCGGCGCGCCGACGCGCGGCGACGGCGTCTTAGCCTCCACTCCCTGTAGGCGCGCGATGCTTTCGCCAGCGCGTCCGTGGGCTGGGAGCGAGACGAGTCTTCAGGAGAGGTTTCCACGAAGGTTAAAGATTCTACGCTCGTAGTAGGCATCCTCTTCGCCGCCGGTCGAGGCGACAGGCTGCGGCCCTTGAGCGACCGCGTCCCGAAGCCGGCGCTTCCGGTTCTGGACGTTCCTCTGGGAGCCTTTCCCCTGGCGCGGCTTCTCCGCGTCACCACGGACGTGATCGTCAACGTCCACCACCTTGGCGACGAGGTCGTAAGTGCCCTCTCTCCGTTCGCCCCCGATGGGATCGACGTGCTTCACGAGGAGAACGATGCGTTCGGGACGGCCGGCACCCTGCGCGCGCTCCGCGATCGCGTCGGATCCTCCGTCCTTACCTGCAATGCCGATCTTCTTAGCGATCTCGATCTCGAGGATCTGTTAGCGACTCACCGACACGTTGGCGCGCCGGCGACGATCGCCATCACGCGAGTCGAGAGTGGAGCCGATGTCACGCTTCGGGGGGACACCGTCGAGGGGTTGATCGATCGCCGTGACGATCCCGCACGGCCGGGGTCTCGGTTCATCGGCGCGACCGCGTTCGAGAAGCAGGTGCTGTCGCTCCTCCCCGACGACCGGCCGGCCGGGTTGACCGAAACGGTGCTGGCTCCCCTGATCGCACGCGGAGAGCTGGCGGCACACGTGCACGAAGGCTACGCGCTCGACGTCGGCACGGCCGAGAGATACCTGGAGGCGAGCATCGATGCTCTCAACGGGAGAGGGGAGGCTCCGCCCGGCGGGGCGTGGCCGGGGCGCATCGTCTCCGGCGTCTACATCGGTCCCGGAACGACGGTCGAGGGCACGCTCGGGCCGGGTGCGGTCGTCCTCGCGGGGGCCCGGGTGGGAGCGGGAGCGCACGTCGAACGGGCGATCGTGTGGCCGGGCGAAGCGGTGCCGGGGGGCCGGGCCGTGGTGAACGGGATCTGGTTCGACGGCGCCCTCCTCGAGGGCGGCGCGTAGCGCGATCAGAGCACGGAGCGCTCCGCCAGGTGCGTGACGATCGGCGGGTACACGAACGCAACGAAGAGCGCCAGGGCCGCGATGCCCATAGCGACGCGCGGCAGATAGGGGATCTCGAGCGGTTCCTCAACCTCCGGCGCGTTGAAGAACATCAGCTTGACCACCGCGAGGTAGTACCAGGCGGCGATAACTGCGTTGACTCCCATCACGATTGCAAGCCAGTAGACCTCGGACTCCATCGCGGCCAAGAACACGAACAGCTTGGCCCATGCCCCGGCCATCGGAGGGGCTCCGGCGAGCGAGATCAGGAACCCCGTCATGAGCGTTGCGAGCACCGCGTTGCGCTGCCACAGCCCTGCGTAGTCCCTGATGAAGTAGGAACCTCCTTGCTCCTGGAACGCGACGGCAACCGCGAAGGCGCCGGCATCCATCAGACCGTAGATCGCGAGGTAGATGATCGCCGCCTCGAACGCCTGGCGGGTGGCATCCGAACCTCCGGCACCGATCAGGGCGAAGGTGACAAGCACGTATCCGGACTGTGCAATACCCGAATACGCCAGTAGTCGGATGATGTGTTGCTGGCGCAATGCGATCAGGTTGCCGACCGTCATCGTCAACGTCGCGAGGATCGCGAAGGTGGGTCTCCAGGCGTCGGCAACCACCGGGAAAGCCCTGAACATCAGCACCAGCAGCCCGACGAAACCCCCAATCTTGCTGGCCGTAGAGAGGAAGGCGGCAACCGGGGACGGGGCGCCCTCGTACGTATCGGGGGCCCAGAAGTGGAAGGGGACGGCGGAGATCTTGAACGCGAAACCAACCACAACAAACAGCACTCCCAGCACGACGATGCCCTCGTCGCCTCGTCCGCCGAGTGCTTCGCG